>CAZMUN010000013.1:0-30758 GCA_964569815.1 uncultured archaeon | reverse complement strand
AGCAACTCAACGACTACGTGAACAAGCTGCAGCCAAAGAAGGAATACAATTTTGCGGTCTACCGATAAGGCTTTAACTCCCTCTTCCTCCAATTGTTTTATGAAAAAGAGGATATACAATGCCACAGTAATTGAAGGCGGAAGTGCAAAAAAACTCAAAGTAATACTGCGAGACAATGACACACTCTGCAAGCCCAATTTCAGGGAAGACCCGTATCAAAAGGGCTTTTACCCGCACTTGCTTACAGACAAGCACATTGACCACTTTGATGAGATAAGCCCTGAAAATAAAGTCGGCTACAAGGCTGACGTGGGAACAATTTCTGGGACATGTTTCATGCTAAGCGGCAGCGGCACAGTTTCAATCTATTTCCCATACCAAAACTGCACAGCATTTTCAACAGAAACTGATTGCATAGTCACCTTAACACAATCAGGCAACGAAGTTATTATTTCAGGCAGCCCAGCTGGCAACTATTACCTCACAGGATTTGGTTCGTTAGAGTGATCTCCCAAATCAAACCGCAACCTTTATTAATACCTATAGCTCTATATAGTGGTGTATGCCGTACGCGAAAGGAGTAACAACGATTCAACTTACCCCAGGCACTAGGGAAAAGCTGAAAGAGCTTGGCAAAAAAGGCGAAACCTACGAGGACATCATTCTCAGGCTCATCAAAAGCCAGCGCAAAAGATAAAAGAACCAGTGTTCAGTTAGTGAAAGGCATAATAAAATAAACGTTAACACCTATATTCTCAGTAGGCGATGATGAGGTTAACACCTGCAGACGCCGCGTTTAAAGGCGAGCGTTAGCGAGCCTGCTCTACTGTATGTAGTGAGGTAGTGCTTGTACCCGCTGGACGTGACGGCGAATGATGAAATAACTCAACTCTGAGCCAATACTATCGAGTGACTGAAAGGAGCGAAGATAGTATAATTCATACGCGGAATTTGCCGCGTAACTCAACTCTGAGCCGCTTTTTAATGCGAAGTTAAGGCTATTGAGTGAAGTGAGAGAGCATCTTGGTCAGCCCCGTCGGCTGCTCGGCGAACTCAGCAACGAGCCAAAAAAAAAGAAAAAAACCGGGCTGCTAGTTGAAGCCCAGGACTTTTGCGTATCCTTCCATGTCTATTAGGCCGTGGCCGCTGAGGTTGAAGGCAATCACTTTTTCCTCGTTGTCTTTTTTGGCCTGCAGGGCATGGCATATTGTTGACTTTATGGCGTGCGCTGACTCTGGCGCGGGAATAATGCCCTCTGTTTTTGTGAAGAGCTTTGCTGCATCAAAGCAATCCTGTTGGCTGTAGGACTCGGCTTTTATGAAGCCAAGGTCTTTCAGCAGGCACAGTGAGGGAGCATCGCCGTGGTAGCGGAGCCCGCCTGCATATATTGGGTCTGGCACAAAGTCTGATCCAAGAGTATGCATTTTTAGTAGCGGGGTCTGCTTTGCGTCGTCGCCGTAGTCGTATTTGTATTCGCCTTTGGTCAGGGTTGGGACCTCGGTTGGCTCAACAGCTATTGCCTTTGGGCCGTTTCCCTTGATTATTTCAGGCATGTATGGGTAAGAGAAGCCGGCAAAGTTGCTTCCTCCGCCAACACATCCAATTAGGGTGTCTGGTTCGAGGCCTGCTTTCGCAAACTGTTTTTTGAGCTCCTGCCCTATAACGGTTTGGTGGAGCAAAACATGGTTGAGAACAGAGCCAAGACTGTACACTGTTTTTGGGTCTGATTTTGCGACTTCGATTGCTTCGCTTATGGCCATTGCAAGGCTTCCGCTCGAATTTGGGTCCTTTTTGAGGGCTGCCTTTCCTGCCTCTGTTGTGCTGCTTGGAGAGGCAATCACGTCTGCCCCGTACATGTTCATGATGTATTTCCTGTAAGGCTTTTGCTCATAGCTGCATTTTACCATGAAAACCCTGCATTTTAGGCCAAAGAACATGCTGGCAAGGCTTAGGGCAGAGCCCCATTGGCCGGCCCCTGTTTCTGTTGTCACGTTTTCAAAGCCCTCTTTGGCAATGTAGTAGGCCTGGGCAATTGCAGTGTTTGGCTTGTGGGAGCCTGTGAAGGAAACGTCTTCCCTTTTGTAGAAAATCTTTGCCGGCGTTCCCAACGCCTTTTCAAGCCCTTTTGCCCTGTACAGGGGGGAGGGCCTGCCGATTTTGCTGTATGCTTCCCTTACCTCTTTGGGAATTTTTATGAACCGTTCCTTTGACATTTCCTGCTTCAAAAGCTCTTTTGCAAAAATTTTTGGCAAAATGCCAAGATCCCCTTTGGGTGGGGGCAAGGGCTTTGGCAGGTCTGCCAGAATGTTGTAGTATTGTTTTGGGATTTCTTCTTTTTCCAAAACTATTTCGTTTTCCATTTTTTTCGCCTCCGAAATTTTTTTTTTGCGGAGCCCTGGCCTTAAACCACTTTGGCTTTTTGGAAAGCGGGCTCCGAAGAATGGAAAGAGGGGAGCGCTGTCACCAAAGCCATGAAACAAGCAGGGCCAGACCTAGGTTTTTGGGGCCAAGAATCGAGGCAGGGCCTAGGCTAAGTTTTTGAAAAAACTTTTTTGCATGGCTGGGGCTGGAAAAATTAGTGTCATTCAGGCAGCCAAACTAAACCACTGGCCATAGTATCAATAAAGATTGTGTCAGGAAAAGCATTTAAAGGAAAGGCATTCAAAGAATGCCTGCAAGAGTCAGCAATCCGATTAAAACCAGGCCTGTGGCCGCAATCTCTTTCTTGTAGGGCATTCGTGCAATTTTTTTTGAGAAGTATATGGCAATAAGAACCTGGACAATGCTTGTGAAAAAAATGCCGGCAATTGCAAAAGGCCAGAAAGAAACGTTTACAAGAAACAGGGGAATATAGACAAGCGTGTCGTCTAAAACAGTGGCAAGGGAAACCACGAAGCCTATTGCAACAAGCTTTTTGAATCGCTTGGAGGAAATCTTTTTCATTGCAAACTTTTTCGTTTTTTCGCGTGGCTTTCCAACAAAAACGTCAAAGTAGACAAGGAAGGCAAGGGCGAATATAAGCAGGGCGGTGAGCTCTTTGGTGTAGGGAATGGATTCAAGGAAGGTTGCAAGGGAAATTGAAAGCGTTACAGAGACCGACATTGCAAAAAGCGTTCCAATGGAGAAAGCGATTTTGCCCTGCCTTGTCTTGGTTAGCCTTGCAATAATCGGTATCCTGGTTACGGTGTCATCAAAGCCTGCAATTGCTTTGAGAAACGCACCCAAAAGGAAGTATTCCAAGAACATGCTAAGGAAGCTGTAAGGAAATACTTATAATTAAGTTTTGCCTTTTTGTTCAAATAATGAGAAAGGTTACCAAAATCGCGCTGGTTTACGTTGCATTGCAGGCCCTGATTGGGGCAAAGTCTTTTGCCTACTTTTACTGGTTTGGGTTTGGGGCAGTGAACGAATTCAACCAGGTGCTTTTTTCAGGGCCTGCAATCCTGTTTGATTTTTTTTTCCATGAGGCAATGCATGCTGCAATTGGATTGCTTGCTTTGTCGTTTGGAAAGAATTTGGCAAAGGTTGAGTGGAGCAGGCTTGCTCCCGAAATCTTGTTCGCGGTCGCGATCCACAACGTTGGCTATTGGCTTACGAGGGTTCACCAAAGCCCTTTGAACAGCGCCAAAGACTTTGTGTCGGATTTTGTTCTGGTGTTCGCGTTTGTCTTGGTTGGGTTCTCGCTGAGAAGGCAAATCAATAGGTTTAAATTGCTGAACGCGCTTTAATTTAGTGCGTGATTTGATTCGTGGCCAAGGAAAAAGGTTTTCTTCTTGAAGCAGAGCTCTTGCCTGTGAAGCTTGAGCACTTTGAATCAATGTGTGATAGCATTGGAATGAAACAGCATGCATTGCATGGCGTTCCCTTGCTTGAAAGCGGGTACACTTTGGATGACAATGCCCGCGCTTTGGTTGCAATGCTTGAGTTCGGCGAACTTTTTGACAAAAGCCTTGCAGGGCCATATTGTTTGAGGTTTCTTTCGTTCATAAAGCACATGCAATTGGAGAATGGCTGGTTTCGAAACCTTTTAAGCATTGACAGGCGCTTTTTGGATGAAGGGAGCAGCGGTGACTGTTTTGGCAGGGCCATGTGGGGCCTTGGAAAGGCTGCAAACAGCTGGCTTCCCTTGAGCCAGAGAACCCATGCAAGAAAAATGCTTGACAGAAGCCTGGAATGGGTTCCTCTTCTTGAGGACGCTAGGCCCATAGCTTTGACTTTGGTTGGATTGGACGAGTTTGCAAAAGCCCACCCTGAAAGGAATGAGCTTTCGCAGGAAATTTCTGGTTTGGGTGAAAAGCTTGTTGCAATGTATGAGGCAAGTGCTGGCCCTGGATGGAAATGGTTCGAGGATGCTTTAACTTATGACAATGCAAGAATGCCACAGGCTCTTTTTTCGGCATTTCAGGCAACGGGAAACAAGCGGTTTTTGTCTGTTGCAAGGGAAAGCTTTGGTTTTTTGGAACAAAAAACCGTTGTTGGAGAAATGTTTTTGCCCGTGGGCCAGGACGGATGGTTTCCAAGGCAGGGCAAAAAGGCCTTGTTTGACCAGCAGCCTATTGAGGCAGCTTCAATGGTTCAGGCAGCTTCACAAGCCTTTTTTATTACAGCCGATGACGACTATGCAAGAACTGCTTTGAATTGCTTTAACTGGTTTTTTGGCGGAAACCGCTTGGGGGCCTCGCTTTACGAAAAGGAAACCGGGGCCTGCTTTGACGGCCTTACACCAAAAGAAGCAAATTTGAACCAGGGCGCGGAAAGCCTTGTCGAGTTCTTGCTTGCAAGGTTTTGCATTGAAAGGCTGAAAAGGCAGAAGATTTAAATTAGGCAAAACCATTGTTTTTCTGCTATGCAGACTGTTCTGAATTTTTCGTCACAGGAGAAAAAAGAGCTTGTTTTGTTTCTAAAAGGCTTGGAGCAGTTTAAGCCAGGGCAATTTGAAGAAATTCGCTGCAAGACAGGAAAAAGCACTTTGACTTTGTACAAGAGCGGAAAGCTTTTGATTCAGGGCCCTGATTTTGAAAAGGTAAAAAAGCAGGTTTTGCGGTTTTTAAAGCTTGAAGACGAAGAGGTTTTGGGCATTGATGAAACAGGCCGCGGTGAAGCTTTTGGGCCCTTTGTCGTGGCAGCCGTTCTTGCAAAGCCAAGCAAAATGCTTGAATTGCGGGACAGCAAAAAGGTAAAGGACGTTAAAGCAAAAGCCAAGCTTGTTGAAGAAAACGCTTCAGGGATAAGCGTTTTTTCTGTTTCCTCAAAGCAGCTCTCCGAATTCCACAAAAAAGGGGTTTCGTTGAATGAATTGGAAGCATATACCATAAGCTATTGGAGGGCCTTTTTTAAAGACTTTAAAAAGGATGTGAAGATTTTTGTGGACGGGAGCCGGATAAAAGGCGTTCCAAAAGATGTTTCGTTTGTGGTGAAAGGCGATGACTTAAACCCTGTTATCGGGGCTGCAAGCGTTGTAGCAAAACAGGCTCGGAATTCAAGCCAAGATAAGGGAAAAAGGGCGGGGTGGGGCCAATGGCAAAAGAAAAAATGATTAAGTTTGCAAAAGATTACAAGGCAAGCATTTTGTTAAGCCTGCTTGTCGCCTTTTCCTACCTTGTTTTTTCACAGGGAAACTTTTTCATCCAAAGCAGCACAATAACCCTGCTTGCATTCAGTTTGGCAAGGCCTTTGAACATTTTTTCATACATGCTGGCCCATTTCAGCTTATGGCACCTGGCAGCCAATGTCACTATTTTGGGTTTTTTTGGCGCGATTGTTGAGGAAAGGCTTTCATCAAAAGACGTTTTGGGAATATTTGTTTTTGCAGGCTTTGCAACAGCCGCATTCTTTTCATTGCTTCATCCAAACACCATGCTCGCAGGGGCCAGTGCAGGCGCCTTTGGGGTAGCAGCCTGCGCGTTGGTGCTTGACTGGAAAAAAAGCCTGAAAACTCTTGCAATAGTATTGGTCGTGGTTCTGACAGCGTTTTTGCCTGTCAGCACAAGCATAGAGGAACAGGAAACAACTTTGATTCAAAAATCGGAGGAACTCGAAGAAGTTTTGGAGAAGGCAGAAGCGCAAGGAAAGCAGCAGGTCGTGGAAACGGTTTCCAAAGAAAAAGAGGTTGTTGAAAAAAAGATACAAAACATTCAGAAAGGAAAAAGCTTTGCCTCAGCTGTTCAAGTGGATCCCTTCATTCACGCATATGCAGCAGCATTTGGAATCGTTTACCTGCTTGTTTTCAGAAAAAAACAGTTGAAAAAGGCAGCAAAAAGGGCTTAGTTTGAGGCCCTGAAAACTATTTCCCTTAATTTTTCGTCGCTTAGGTTAGGGGCAGGCTTGGGCCTTTTTTTGGACTCGGGCTGGATTTTGTCAAGCCTTTGCTTTAAGGCAGCAATCTCAAGCCTTGTGTTCTGCTTGAATTCTTCAAGCTCTTCAAGCTTTTGGGAAAAGTTGGTTGTGTTTATTTTTTGGGCAACAAAATCAGACTTGTCGAGTTTCAAAAGAAGCTGTTCAAGCCTTTCAATCCTTCTACCCAAATACTCGATTCTTTCCTTTTCAGCCCGGTCCTCAAAAGAAAGTTCGGGTTCAGAAGGGCAAACCATTTCCTGTGAAGCCTGGTTCTTGCCCTGAGCCATTTTTGCAAGCCTTTTAGGGCTTGTGAGGCTGAGGAAAGCGTTTCCCATTGCAAGCGCTATTATTAGCACGGCCAAAAACAAGGTTTCAAGCATTTTCTCCCAATAAGAAATGCCCTGCTTTGTTTTTTTAACCCTTTTTGTTAAAGCCTTACCAAAGCAAAAGCTTATTAAAAATTACCAGCCCTAATTGGCTAAAATAAGCTGTTTTTTGGATGGTGACAAAAGAGCATGCCGGCTGAAAAAAGGAAAGCAAAAGGGCCAATGAAGGCAAAAAAGGCCTCAGAGAATGCAGGCCGAGAACAAAAAAAGCCTTTGGCAGAAAAAAAGGCAGTAAAAGGCAAAAAAGGCCCAACAGAGGCAAGCAAGCCTGCAAAGGAAAAGAAGGCAGACAAAAAAAAGCCTGAAGCAAAACCCAAAAAAGCGAAGAAAAATAAGCAGGAAAGCCAGGCCATGAAGTTTTTAAGGGAAAAGCCGGCTTCGGCTGCAGGCATTGCAGCCATTGCAATAATTGCAGTTGCTTTGGCAGTTGTTTCAATGCCGGAAGAGGCAAGCGTTGACGACTTTTGGCCTGATGGCAGCCCAACGCTTGAACCAGGAGCACAAGAGCCTGTTAAAATGTTCATTGTCACAAGCAACCGCTGCCAGGAATGCGAAAACTACACAGGAAACAGCTTTGAAAACCTTTTCAAGGCAAACGGCATTGAATACGCGGTGCAGGAAATAGAGGAAAGCACTCCGGACGGGCAGTCCTTTATCCAGACACTTGACTTGAACAAGCTTCCAGCCTACATCATTCAAGAGGAAAGCGTTTCCAAAAACACGCTTGTGAAGACAAAGGAGGGCGGAATGCAGCCTTTGGAAGACGTCTTGCACTTTTACGTAAGCCAGGGCAAGGGAAGCTTTAACG
Organism: uncultured archaeon; assembly: GCA_964569815.1. Classification (GTDB taxonomy): domain Archaea; phylum Iainarchaeota; class Iainarchaeia; order Iainarchaeales; genus CAZMUN01. Next base: position 23,228 of record CAZMUN010000013.1, on the reverse strand, counting down.
ACGGCCTCAAGGTATTCGGCGAAAAAGAGGAAATATTTGTTTTTGAAGAAATAAGCCTTGACGGCGTGATAAGGCCAAAGCTTTGGCTAAGGGAGCAGTGCGGGAACGAAACAAACGTCTGGGTTCAGATGTTTGTGGATCCCTACGACCCACACTACATTAAGAGAAACAAGGAAGTCCAGACAATGCTTTCAATAATTGGCTCAGAGCCAGGCCTTAAAGCAAAAATACAGTACATTTACTTGCCAACTTACAGCAGCAGATTCGTTGACCAAAGAATGCAGGAAACAGGTGAAAGCAGGGAAGACGCAAAAGCATATGTTGGCAGGACAGCAGCGCACCTTATATGTGCAAGAGAACACGGCTATGAGGCCATAAAGAAAATGGAGCGCGAAATCTATGAAACATACTGCGGTTTAACAGAGGAAGAGTATTCAAGCGCCGACCCAAAAGTAATGGAAAAATGCGTTGACAGCAGCCACTACGGTGAACCGCTTTCAATCGAAGAGCTTGACAAGGCCAGGTTTGACGCAGGCCTTGACACACTTGAATTCAAAACCTGCACATATGTGACAGCAACCACAAAGCTTGAATCAATGTATGACCTTGCAGTAAACCAGGGCATTGCCAGGACGCCCACGTTTTTGGTAAACTGCCAGTACGAGGTTCCTTACGACAAAGTGCCTGCTTCAATTTGTGCCCTGAATGCCGGAGGCGGCTGGTCTTTCTGCTAAGCCAATGGTTTTAATGCAGAAAACCCTTTTCAAAGGCAAAGAGCTTTTTGTTTTCGAAAACGTGTACGAGCCAAGCGAGGACAGCTTTCTTTTAGCAGACAACGCTGAAATAGAAAAAGGCGCCATTGCCCTTGACTTGGGAACAGGCTCAGGAATCCAGGGAATCAACGCCGCAACCATGGGCGCAAAAAAGGTTGTTGCAACAGACGTAAGCCAGAAAGCCCTGGAAAATGCAAAAAAGAATGCCGAAGGCCTTGGCTTTGGAGAAAAGTTTGAGTTCAGGAAAGGAAGCCTTTTTGAATGCATTAAGCCAGGGGAAAAATTCAACGCAATTGTATTCAACCCGCCTTATGTTGCATCTGAAGAAACCCGTTTTAAAGACCTTGACGGCGGCCGAAACGGAAGAGAAGTTTTGGACAAGTTTTTGAAAGGCTTTGCAGGGCATTTGAAGCAAAACGGCAAGTGCTTTTTTCTGCAAACAAGCTTGAACGGCGAAGCCAAAACCAGGAGGTTTTTGGAAAAGCAGGGCATTTCAGGGGAAGTGAAGGCAAGGCAGCAACTTTTTTTCGAAGAAATAATGGTTTTTAAGTGTTTCAAGCCATAAGTGTTTTTTATGCCGGCAAATGTTTCATACGAATATGAAAAGGCGGTAGAAGAATACCATCAGGCCAACTCGGCAGAGGCAAAGCTTGCAGCCTTGCTTAAAATGCAGAGCACTGCCCCGGCCCACAAGGGCGGCGAAAACCTGCGCAGAGACATAAGCAAGAAAATCGCGGCCCTGAAAAGGGAAATGGAAAAAAAGAAAAAGCAGGCGAAGAAAAAGGGGCAAAGGGAGGGCCTTGGAATAAAAAAGGAGGGCATTGGCCAGGTTGCGTTAATGGGAATGCCGAATTCAGGGAAAAGCACCCTGCTTAACCTGCTTACAGGCGTTAAAACAAAGGTTGCACCATACCCTTTTACCACCAAAAAGCCGGCAATTGGAATGATGGACTACTTTGGGGGAAAGGTTCAGCTGGTTGAATTGCCCGGAATAGTGGAGGGAAGCAGTGCAGGCAAGGCATCAGGCCCGGAAATTCTTTCAATTGCGAGAAACGCTGACGCACTGGTTGTTGTCGCAAAAAACAGGAAAAACCGGGAAGTGGTTGAAAGAGAGCTTGCTTCAAGCGGCATCTCTTTGAACAAAAGAAGGCCTCCAATGGCCTACAAGAAAGCGATTTCGGTAAACGCGTTTCAAGAACAGGATTTGGAAAAGCTTAGGGAAAAAATTTTCCAGCTTCTTGACAAAATCCTGGTGTACACAAAAAAGCCTGGAACAAAGGCAGACTTGAAAGAGCCTTTGGGTCTTCCATTGCATTCAACTGTAAAGGACGCGGCAAGGCACTTGCACAAGGATTTTGAAAAAAACCTTCGTTTTGCAAGAATTTGGGGCTCTGGAAGGTTTCCAGGCCAGCGGGTTTCAAAGGACTACGAGCTGAAAAACAGGGACCTTTTGGAGATTTTTGCCTGACTATTTTTCCTTTGTTGCCTTTTTTCCATCTATTTCCTCTACAATCGGCTTTTCAAGGTTTTTCACTGAATCCGGCTCCTTTTTTCTCGAAAAGAAGGCCACTACGACAAGAAGCACTATGATTACGATTATTGCGTAAAGTATTGTCTGCCTGCTTTGGATTTCAACCTGAAGGCTTTTTTCGACAACATGCTTTCCCAAGCTGTCTTCAAAGGAAACCTGCATTACAAGGGTTTGCTTTCCAGAAGCGGTTAGCTCTGGCCTGAAAACGAACTCTTTTGCTTCGTATCCTTCGCCTGGCTGAAGCTGGGCCAGTTCCACAGAACCATTCAATGCTTCAAGCCCTTTCAAGGCTATAAGGTCTGCTTTAATGTTTCTCACTGGTTCAAAACCGCGGTTTTTGAAGGAAAGCTTGACCTTTCCTCTGTCCTGCAGGTCAAGGGCAGTGCTTGAAAGGCTTGTGTTTATGGCCAAGGGGCTTTCAAGAACCATGAGATAGGTGGCGTTCAAATGAGTGTATTCGCTTAAGCCATATTCCACGTAGAGGAACATTTTTTTGGTTGTTAGTTCAATTGGCCTCAGCGTAACCAGAACGGTTTCGCTTGAATTGGGCTGAATCGATTCCACAACGGTTGTAACAAGGTCTTTTTCCACCCCGTTTTCAACAATCATCAGGCCTGGGGCAGTGTTGGCCTTTATCAGAATGTTGCGAACCTCTTCAGGGCTGTTGTTGTAAACGGTTACCTTATAGTCTGCGGACTCGTTTTGGTAAAGCGACAGGGTTTGCCTTGAAGGGTCTTTTGGCGAAACGTCAACCAAGAGGGCTGCAGGCGCGTTTGCACAAAAAAACAGCAACAAAATTAGAACCGTGAAGGCCTTAAAACCCATTTATTTCAACCTCTTCCTCGTCCTCGCTTGGGGAAACAAGGCTCATGATTTTTTTCCTGTTCCTCAAAGCATAAAGGACTATGACTGCAACTATTAAAAAGATTAATCCGTTGAAGAGAAGGCTTGTGTCAACAACAGGCTCTGTCTCTGTTTGCCCGCCTTCAAAAACCTTTAGGGCCGACCTTTTGGCTTTGACTGCATAGTGTTCGGCTGAATCAAAGGACCCAGCATTGTAAAAGGATTGGGTTTTTTCCCAGTTTTCTTTGGCGTTGGCAAGTTCTCCTTCTTTTTCCCAGCCGTAATAGTTCTCTTCACCCAAAACGTATTCCATTAGTGCGTTAAGGTTGTTTAGGCCAACGGATTCCATTATTTCGGCATCAACGCCATAGATGGCCTTGTGGGCCCTGTTCCGCTTCTCCCTTGTCAAAAGGTCTGCCACAAAGTTTTCCGCGTTTACGGAAGCGTTGCCAAAAATTGAGACAAGCTGTTCTTCGAGACCAACTGCAAACTGGGCCTTTGAAGTGAACTGCTTTAGGCTTGTCGGTATTGTTGCCAAACTGTTGAAGCCCTGCTTTGTTTCAATGGACAGGTCGGTTAAGGCAATGGCCTGAAGCAAGGTATCCAAATCAGCGTCATAGGCAAACTTTTTCTGCTCCAATTCCGAAACCAGGTCAAATGCATCCAAAAAATTGTTTTTAAAGTCTGTTAAAGAGTTTGTGTCAGGCTCTGCCACAAACTCGTTTTCAAAGCGTGTGGTCTTGAGAATGGCGTCACTTATGTCTTTGGCCAAAGGGTACATGCCATCCATTTGGCCGCGAAGGTCTTCTGCCTGGTTTTGCAGGCTTGGAAAGCCGTCAAGGCCCGTTTCCAGTGTTGTCAGATCTATTTTTTCTTTTTTTAGGTCCTGGCTGAGGTTTGAGAAAAAGTTGACGTTTGATGCATCAAAAAGCCAGATGCCCTGCTTGCTGCTGTTTTCGTTAAGCTGCCGTTGGTATCGCAGAACATATGCTGTTTTTATGAGGGCACGCCTTTCTATGGCTGAGTCAGGCAATTGCGGGTTGCGGTCCCTGACTGGAATGAAGCCGCTTAGGGTGTTTCCGCTTAAAACCGTTAAAACCCAGTATTCTTTGCTGTTGGTTTCAATGCGGGTGTTTGGGTAAATGGTTACGGTTTCGTTTCCGTAAACGAAGTTGTTTTGTTTTGTGGCAAAATCCACGGCCTCCTGGCCGCTTATGGCCCATGTAAAGGGTGCAAAAAGGGCCAAACAAAGAACTAAAAAAAACCTTTTGGACATCTGAATACTATAAAAACAATGAGAATATATTAAGGTTTTGGTGAATTTTGCAGGCAAGAATTGTGCTGGTAAAGCCCCTTTACGGGGAAAACATAGGGCTTGTGGCAAGGGCTTGTGCAAATTTTGGTGTTAAGGAGCTTTTTTTGGTTGAGCCTGAATGCAGTGTTTTGGGGGAAAAGGCTGTAAGCAGGGCAATGCACGGCAGGCAGGTTTTGGAGAACTCAAAAATCTGTGGTTCCCTGGAGCAGGCTTTGGAGGGATGCGCTTACTCTGTTGCGACTTCTGCAAGAAAGGGCAGGGAAAGGAAGGCAATGCCTTTGCCTGAGTTGGTGAAAAGGTTTGGCAAAAGCAGGGCAAAGATTGCTTTTGTTTTTGGCTCGGAACCAAGCGGTTTAAGCAATGAGGAAATAGCAAAATGCGATTTTGTTGTTACAATTCCTGCTTCAAAGGCTTACCCTGTGCTGAATCTGAGTCACGCGGTTGCCGTTTTGCTAACTGGCTTTTTTCAGGCTGGGGGAAAAGACACGGTGTTTGATGCAGGGCCTGAAACAAGGAAGAGAATGCTGCAATTTTTCAAAGAAGATTTGGAGCTTGTGCCAGGCATTGACAACCCGAAAAGGGTCTATGCTGCTTTTCGGGCCTTGACTTCGAGGGCAAGGCTTTCAGAAAAAGAGTGCCGGGCCCTGGTCGCGTTTTTTGGAAAAGCTGGGAAAAGGCTTAAGGCAGAAAAACCAAAAAAGGGCAAGGCTTAATAACAAGGAAAAACAGGTTTTCTTAGTGGTGATTGAATGCCTCCAAGCGCATGGTTCAGGGTAAAGCCGAAAAGCCAGCGGAAGCTTTTGAAGGCCATGCAGGGCAAGGCAATGTTTTTGGTTACCAAGGCCACAAAAAGGCAGATTGGAAGCGTTGGAAACAGGATAATGCTGGAAATGGTTGGCCCTGGAAACCAGGCCGAGGTAAGAAACGTTTTTTCAAGGCGCTTAAGGGAGCACTTTGACAGGCTGAGGCAGCAGGGCGTAAGGTTTCGCGACCTAGGCGAGAGGATGGTTCAAGACCTTGTGCAGATGCAGCAGCTTGTTGAGGCCACAAACCCTGACAGGCGTGCTTTGCTGAGAAACCTTGAAAGAAGGCCTTTGGAAGAGGTCATGAAAGAAATGCTTGGCCACTACCAGGAAATGCAGCAAGGCCAAAAGCCTGCTGCATGAGGTGTTCAAATGGTTAAGATTTACTTTGGGTGTGCGATGAGGCCGGGTCGGGAAAACGTTTCCGAGGCAGAACTGGCAGAGCTGGTGAAGGCAATTGAAGGGCTGGGGCATGAGCTTGCTTCAAAGCACACTGTTCAAAGGGGGATTGTTGAAGCCGAGAGAAAGAGTTTGAACACGGCAATACACGACCGCGACTATGCTTGGCTTAGGGAAAGCGAGGCAGGAATTTTTGAGATAAGCAATCCAAGCCTTGGCGTTGGAGCAGAAATAAGCGACTTGCTTCATTTGGGCAAGCCTGTTTTGTGCCTTTTCAAGAAAGGATTTGAGAAAAATGTTTCTGGTTACGTTCAAGGGAAACAGGGCTCAAAATTTGTTGGCCCAAGAATAGAGTGCCGTTCTTATTTGGGTCGAGAAGAGGCAAAGGCGGCAATTGCCAAATTTCTGGAAAGTGGTGCAAAGGATTAAATACTGGGTTTTCCTCTTTTTATTGGGGAATTTTTTGTGGAGAAAAAAGAGCTAAGGGTGTTTCTTAGGCGCACGATTGATGCTTTTAAAAGGGCAGACATTCTTGCAATGAAGGAGGCTGCAAACAAGGCCATTGAAGAGGCCGCGCTTTCAAGCAACAGGCGGCTTGCAAAGCTTTCCCTTGTAGGATACTGCTTGTATAAGATGAGCAGCAAGCAGCATATTGTGAGGCACGGCCGATGGCCGGACATAAAGCATGACATTTTGTTTGACTTGAAAAAGGCTTTGGAGTCAGTTGAAAAGGAAGACATGCTTGGATTTGGAAAAAATTTGGATGCGGTTATTGAGTCCATTAGGGTCACTGACAAAAGCCTTGGGCATTACGCGCAAAACCTTTTGGAGAAGGCAAAGGTAAAGTATGCAAGCACTGCTTACAGCCTTGGGCTTGGCTTGGGGCAGGCGGCTGCCTTGACCAGTGCTGACAAAAAGCAGGTTTTGCGCTACATTGGTGTAACCAAGATTGCGGACAGGGAAGCAGTTAAAACCGGCATTAGCCAAAGGCTGAAAAACTTGAAGAAAAACCTGAAGTGATTGAGTTGGATAAAATTGTTTTTGATACATCTTCCTTGATTTCGGTAAGCCAGACCTGCCTTATAAACATTCTTGGCGGGCTAAAGGAAAAGCTTGGAGTCGAATTCATCATACCGCAGGCGGTTTTTTATGAGGCAGTCCAAAGGCCTATTTCCATAAAGAGGTTTGAGCTAAATGCAGTGAGATTGAAAAAGGCGATTGATTCAGGCTGGTTCAAAGTGCAGCAGGTGAAAGACGGTGGCCTTTTTAGGGAAATAGAGCTTGCTTCAAACAACTGTTTTTTTATAAGAGAAAGGCCTGTGAGGCTTTTGCAGAAAGGCGAAATAGAGGCCCTGGCTTTGGTGAAAGAGCTTCAGGCCAGGGCACTGGCTGTGGATGAAAGGACAACAAGAATGATTTTGGAAAACCCTGCAGACCTTGAAGCCATTATGGAGAAAAGAAAAAAGGCTGAAATAAGGCTGGATAAGGCAAACGTTGAAAAAATTCAGGGAATGTTTAAGGGCCTTTCAATTGTTAGAAGCGTTGAGTTGATTGCGCTGGCATCAGAACTTGGATTGCTTGAAAAAGAGCTTCCAAAGGGAAAACAAAGCCTGGAGGCAGCGCTTTTTGCAGCCAAGTATTCCGGTTGCGCGGTTTCAGCAAAGGAAATAAAGCTTTTTTTGCGGGGCATGAAATGAAGATAGAAAAAATAGAGGAACAGGATTTTCGGGAAATAATTTCCTTAATCAAAGCCGAATTCCCCTACATTTCCTTTAAGGTGGAAAAAATAAGGGAAAGGATTTCAACCGGAAGAATTTTCCTTTTCAAAGCCTCGGAAAAAGGAAAGCTTTTGGGCTTTATAGAAATAGAGCTTTTGGAGGGAAAGGTTGCAAGAATAAACGGGCTTACCGTAAAAGAGGAGTTTAGGAACAGGGGAATTGCAGGCAAGCTTTTGGATTTTGCAAAAAAGTTTTTGAAAGAAAAAGGCATGCACAGGATTCTTTTGCTGGTTAAGGAAAAAAACAAGGCCGCAAAAAAAGTGTACAAGGAAAAAGGTTTCAGCTTTATTGGAATGTATCGCCGTGATTTGGATAATGCGGTTGTGGAGGAAATGGAGCTCGATTTAGAGCCAGAGAAGGGAAGCCGGTTGAGCTATGTAGGCTAATAGCTTTTTCCAAACCAGGCCATTGTTTCCGTTTCCACGCCGCATTTGATGCACTTGTATTTTGCCTTTTTCTGGCCAAAGGGAATGCACCGGCTGGTGGCAGTGGTTTCTTGCTTTATTTCTGCCTCACATTCAGGCCTATTGCAGAAAGGCATTAGAATAAGCTTTCCTTCAGCCAAAGCTTTCTTGAATTCAGGCCAGGTTTTTGCTTCAACACTGTTCTCCTTCAAAAAGTTTTGGGCTTTTTTAAAAAGGTCTTTTTGGATTTCCTCCAAAACGCTCTTAACCTTTGCCTGCACCTTGGCTTCCTTTACAAACTCTTTTTTGCCTGTGTCACGCCTTACAAGGACAACCTGTTTTTTGGCAAGGTCTTTTGGGCCAAGCTCCAGCCTTAAAGGAATTCCCTTTAGTTCCCATTCGTTGAATTTCCACCCCGCTGAACAGTAGTCGCGGTCGTCTAAAACAGAGCCAAACTTTGAAAGCTTTTTCGCAAGTTGGGAAGCCTTTTTCAGAACCTTTTCCTTGTCTTTTTGGAAAAAAATCGGCACTACGGCAAGCTTGTTTTCAGCAACGCTGGGCGGCAATACAAGCCCTTTGTTGTCGCCGTGAACCATTACAACCGCGCCAATAAGCCTTGTTGAAAAGCCCCAGCTGTTCTGCCAAGGCGTTTGAGATTTGCCATCGCGGTCCAAAAAGCTTATTCCAAAGCCTTTGGCAAACCCCTGGCCCAAGTTATGGGAAGTGCCCATCTGCAAGGCCTTGCCGTCAGGCATTAAAGCCTCTATTGTAAAGGTTCGCTTGGCTCCGGCAAACTTTTCGGCCTCGGTTTTTTTGCCAACAATAACTGGAATGGAAAGCTGTTCCTCACAGAGCTTTTTGTACTGGTTCAAAAAGAACAGGGCCTCTTTTTCGGCCGCTTCCTCTGTTTCGTAAACGCAGTGGCCTTCCTGCCACAAAAATTCCCTTGTCCTGAGAAAAAGCTTGCATTGCTTTACCTCCCACCTCAAAACATTGCACCATTGGTTTAGCCTGAAAGGCAAATCCCTCCAAGAGCGAATCCATTTGGCATAGCTGGCATACATTATTGTTTCAGAAGTGGGCCTGATTGCAACCTTTTCGTCAACGTCCTTCTCCGAGCTTTCAATCCAAGCCAGCTCTGGCTCAAAGCCAGCTGCATGCTCTGACTCTTTTTCAAAAAAGCTTTTTGGGATAAGAAGGGGAAAGTAAGCGTTTTTCACGCCTTTTTTTGAGATAGCTTTGTTGAAATAGGCTTGAATTTTTTCCCAAACCAGGTAAGCGTTTGGCCTTACAACCATGAAGCCGCGGACAGGCGCATAGTCTGCAAGCTCTGCCTTTAACACCACTTGGTTGTACCACTCGGAAAAATCGGCTTCCTTGGAAACCGTAAGACCCTGCTGTTTTTCTTTTGCCATATTTTTTCCCTTTGAAAAAGATTGGGTTAAGAAAGATTATTATTCCTTTTTCTCGCCTTTTTTGGTTTCAGCAGGTTTAAGCACAGGAAACCTGTGCCTCCGCTTGGAATCGCGAACAAAATCAACCACTTTTGCAAGAAAATCCTTGTCCATGCGCTTTCTTTCAACATAGTTGGGCAAGCTCCTGATAGGCGGCCTTTCCTTTTCAATTATTTCCTTTTCATTCAAAAAGTACTCAGACTGCTTTCCAGGCTCATCCTTTATCTCAGGAAACCTATAAATCTTGCAAAACTTTTCCAAAAATTCGGCCTTTTCCCGTTCACCAAGCCTTTTTGAAATAACTTGCATTATGCTGAAAGCCTGCCTTCCCAAAGCAGCTGTCTCCTTGTTCTCATGCTCGACCTCACCCAAATCAACCTGGCACATTTTTTCCAGGCCAAACTTCCTGCTTATGTCAATCAAATGACCTATTTCAACCCCATAGCCGACAGAAAAAGGAATCCTTTCAAAAACCTCTCTCCGGCCCGCAGCTTGCCCGCACAAAGGCTGGATGAAGCCAGTTAATTCAGGAAAGTAAAGGTTCAAAAGCGGCCTTACCGCAATCTCCGTTGTTCTGCCGCCACCATATGAAACAACCTTGCCCTTAAAAGTGATAGCCCGCCTGTAAAAGCCCCTGGCATAAGCCAAGCTTTTCTTTTCAAGCAACGGCCCAATCAACCCATAAACATACTTTGGGTGAATGTTCTTTATGTCGGCATCAACCCAGCAGAGAATGTCGCCGCGCAAAACATGGAGGCTTTTCCAAAGGTTTTCTCCCTTTCCATAAAACGCGCCAAATTCGCGGAGATGGCGCTCGCTTTCAACAACCTTTGCTCCCGCCCTTTCGGCAACCGCGACAGTGTTGTCCTCGGAGCCGGAATCAACGATTGCAATCTCGTCCAAAAGATGCCTTCTTACATAAAGGCTGTCGCGCAAAACGTTGATCACGTTTGCAACGTTGTCGGCCTCATTCAAAGTAGGAATGCCCAAACTTATCTTCAGCTTCTGCTGCTCCTTTAACTCCAAAAGCCGGTTCAAGTCTTCAAACTGCGAGTGATGGAACGTATTTTTATTAAACCAATCCAGGACCGAAGTATCGCATGTCTTTGGCTGCCTTTTTCTCCGAGGCCTTTTCACAGGCCTTCTCTTTTTTGGAATCGCTTTAGCCATAAAAATCAATCCAAATAACGTCAAAGTGCTTAATTAACATATGGGGCGTAGAAGATTTGAACAGCCTTTTTGCCCTCCAGCAAAAAGCCTGGGAAAAAAAAACCAAATCCCCGCTACAGGGGTTCTGCGAACCCCATGGGGCGTAGAAGATTTGAACTCCTGCTACAAGCTCCCCGAGCTTGGGTCCTAACCAAACTAGACTAACGCCCCCAAAAGAAAAAACTTTCTTTGGAAAAGAAAAGTTTTGCTTCACAAAACCACTTAAATCCGGTATGCATGTGAAAAGTTTTTCCTTTGAAAAAAATTTTCTTTTTTGAAAAGAAAATTTTTGGGGATGCGAGGATTTGAACCCCGGTCTCATGCTCCCAAAGCACGGATCCTGACCAAACTAGACTACATCCCCAATTTTTTTCAAAACCTGTTTCCCGCTAGAAAAAAAGAACTTATTCTGGCGGGGGAAGTCGCTCACTGTCCATAAAACAACAGTAAAAAATGTGCCCAGAAAAGCTTTAAAAAAGGAATTTTTTGGCAGTTTGTAAAAAACCTCAGCTAAAAAAAAGGCTTTTATATTTTTTCAAACAAGGGTAATAGCATGGATTTAAAGGCAGTGATTGCAGGCCTTGCCCTGCTAATGGTTTTGTCAGGCTGTGTTGAACCGGTTCCGGAATGGGATTTCGAGCCAGCGGACGACAGCCAGGCAACAGAGGAAGGCGTTCAAAAGCTTGTTGAAGGAAACAACCAGCTTGCATTTGAGCTCTACGAAAAGCTTTTGGAAGAACAAGGAAATGTTTTCTTTTCGCCTTGGAGCATTGAATCGGCTTTAGGAATGACTTATGAGGGCACAAAAGGCCAGACAGCGGAAGAAATGGAAAAAGTCCTGCACCTGCCAGCCGATGAAACAGAAAGATGGTCAAGCTTTGCAATGCTTTACAACGAAATAAACGAGCCAAACCCTGATTTTAGGCTACATACTGCAAACGCCCTCTGGGCACAGCAGGGTTTTCCGTTTGAGGAAGAATTTTTTGAGACAGTTGAAAGCTATTACAAGGGAAAGGCCGAAAACGTAGACTTCAAAACAGATGCCGAAGGCATAAGGCAGACCATAAACGCATGGGTTGAAAGCCATACAAACAGCAGAATAAAAAACATTATTCCAAAAGGCGCCCTGAACAGGCTTACAAGGCTTGTTTTGACCAACGCCATTTACTTTAAGGGAAACTGGGCCCTGGAGTTTGACGAGGCAGACACAAAAAAGGAGGACTTTGAAACAGGCAGCGGTGCAGTAAAAGCAGACATGATGGCACTGTATGGAGAAAAATTCAATTACGCTGAAACAGAGGGCATGCAGGTTCTTGAAATGCCATACAAAGGAAACAAGCTTTCAATGCTTGTGCTGCTTCCAAAAGAAGGCCTTGCATCAATTGAGGAGGGCCTTGACGCAGAAAAGCTCGCGGAAATAAAGGGAATGCTTCAAAAAGAAGAGGTTGAAGTCCATTTCCCAAAATTCAAGTTTGAAACCAAGTACTATATGGCTCCAACGCTTGCAGAAATGGGGATGCCGGCCTTGTTCAAGCCAGGGCTTGCGGACCTCAGCGGAATGGGCGGAACACGCGGAGACCTTTACGTTACACACGCAATACACCAGGCCTTTGTAGAGGTAAACGAGGAAGGGACAGAGGCAGCGGCAGCCACTGTTGTAATAGTCGGCATAACGTCTGTCGAGCCAACAGAGCCCAAGGTTTTCAGGGCAGACCACCCGTTCATCTTCATAATACAGGACAAAGAAAATGGAGAAATACTGTTTTTGGGAAAAGTCCAGGACCCGACAGCAGAAAACTGAAATTTGTCTGAAGGCTATTTAAACAAATTGAATCCAATTTATGCACGGCCAGCATTTCAAAATCGGAAAAATAAATCAGGCAGATAAGGGAAAGAAATGCCAGCGCATAAAAAGACAAGGCCTGGCTTAATGCAATGGTGCCGGCAGCTGCATTCCTGCTTTCAACCCCGACATTGCCTTTTTTTAAAAGCCTCTGGTCAAAACATATTTACAGGCGAAACAGATGATTTCAACCATTATTTTTGATCTGGGAAACGTGCTTGTTTTGGGGAACTACGAAAAGGCAGGCAAAAGGTTTTCTGAATTGAATGGCAGGCCCTTGGAAGCAAACATGGAAATAATGGCAGACCAAAGCGATTACATGAAGGGCATTACCTCAAGCCAAGACTTTGCAATGCGCTACATAAAAAAGCTTAAGATTCCGGTTTCAGAGCAGGAATTCTTCAGGATATACTGTGACGTCTTTTCCCTAAACATAGAAATGTTTGATTTGGTAAAAAGGCTGAAAAAAAGGTTCAAGCTGGCAATTCTTTCAAATGCCGAGCCAACAACAATAGCATTCCTTGAAAAAAAGTTTTCAGGCCTTTTCCAAATGTTTGGCCACAGGATTTATTCCTATGACTTGGGCCTGTTGAAGCCGGAAAAAGCCATATTTGAAAAGGCCCTAAAAATAACGGAATCAAGGCCAGAGGAAACCATATTCATAGACGACCGCCTTGAAAACGTGAAAGCTGCGGAAAAAATAGGCATCAAAAGCATCTGGTACACCGGTTTCCAGGAACTGAAAGAGGAACTGGAAAAACACTGGAACCAATACTAGAGAAAAATTCACCGGAAACCCCGACTGCTTAAAGCTGTTTTTAAACGCCTTAAACAAAACTATATCATAACCCAAAAAGGAGATGATAAGATGAGTGTTTTTAGGCTATGCAGGTTTATTGAAGGAAGAGGAAGAGCAAATGCCATGAGGGCCTTTGTGTAAGGCCCAATTATTTTCATTAAGCGGCAATAACGCCAAAAGTAATTGGCAAGGAGGTGAGGGCAAATGACAGGACCAACAAAAAAGTTTACAGTAGGCGGAATACAGGTAGCTGTATGGGAAAACCAGGGAAAGGAAGGAAAAAGCTATTACAGCATTTCCTTTGAAAAAAGGTACATGGACAAGGAAGGAAACTGGAAAAGCACGACAAGCTTGAAGGCCAACGATTTGCCAAAAGCAGTTCTCGCGCTTGAAAAAGCCTTTGAATTCGTTTCCCTAAAAGAGCCGTCGTTGGATGAAAAACAGGAAAAGCTTGCAACAGCACTGGCATAATGGAAAGAAATTAAAATGCTTGCCAGCAAAAAATCTTGCATGGAATCAAAAAAATTTGGAAACAGCATAATAGTAAGAGTAGACAAAGGCGAAGAAATAGTTGAAAGCCTAAAAAAAGCCTGCAAAGAGCACAACGTAAAGCTCGGATATGTGACCGGAATCGGAGCAACCAACCAAGCAAAAGTCGGCCTTTTTGACCCAAAAACCAAAGAATACCACTCCGCCGAACTCAAAGAAAACTTTGAGATTGCACCCCTTTGTGGAAACATTTCAACCAGGAACCAAGAAAGCTATTTGCACCTTCACATCAATTTATGCAATAAGGAACACAAAAGCTTTGGAGGCCACCTCAATTCCGCAATTGTAAGCGCAACCTTTGAAGCAGTGATACAAACAATAGAAGGCAAAATAGGCCGCTCTTTTGATGAAGAAATAGGCCTGAACCTAATAAAATTTTAAAAAATCCAAAAAAAAACAGGTTTTTTTGCAAAAAGGGCACCTAAACGCTTAAAAGAAAAAACACCCTAAAGAGAGCCATGATCAAGCTTAAGGACTACAAAGAAGTTGCAGGAAAAACCAGTGTTGAAACCATTAAAGAAAAAGCCGAAAAGGCGGGAAAAAAGCACATTGTTTTGGTAAGCTCCACCTACCAGGGAGGAGGCGTAGCAGAAATACTGAACAGCTTTGTGCCACTCTTCAACGGAATCGGAATAGACTTGGGCTGGCGCATCCTCCACGGAAGCCCTGACTTTTTCACAGTAACAAAAAAGTTCCACAACGCACTCCAAGGCGGAAAAATGAACATCTCAGAAAAGAAGAAAAGCCTCTACCTGCAGACAAACGAACACTTTTCAGAATTCACGCACCTAAACCACGACCTTGTGGTCGTGCACGACCCACAGCCCCTGCCTTTAATAAACTTTTACAAAAAGAAACAGCCCTGGGTTTTCAGGTGCCATGTGGACTTATTCAACCCAAACCAAAAGCTTTGGAAATATATGGCAGGATTTATAAAAAAATACGACCATTTGGTGGTATCAAAAACAGAATACAAGAAAAACCTAAAGATTCCGCAAAGCGTTGTCTGGCCGGCAATCGACCCTCTAAGCTCAAAGAACAAAAGAACAAATTCCACCGCAGTAAAAAAACAGCTTTCAAAAACAGGAATAGACCAAAACAAGCCAATGGTTTCCCAGATTTCCAGGTTTGACAAATGGAAAGATCCTCTTGGAGCAATAAAAGTTTTTGAAAAAGTCCGCGAAAAAAAAGACAGCCAGCTCGTTCTCCTAGGTTCGTTTGCTTCAGACGACCCTGAAGGGCAAAAGGTTTTTGAAAAAATAGAAAAAAGAGCAAAAGAAAGCAAGCACCAAAAAGACATCCACCTTATTTCAGTGGAAAACAACTTTCTGGTGAACTGCGTTCAAAGAGCATCCAAAGTAGTGATTCAAAAATCCAAGCGAGAAGGTTTTGGGCTCACAGTATCAGAAGCACTCTTTAAGGGCACGCCGGTAGTGGCATCAAACGTTGGCGGAATTCCCCTACAGGTAATTGACGGCGTAAACGGTTTCCTCCACAAGCCAAACGAAACCAGGGCATTCGGCAAAAGCATTGTAAAACTTCTTGAAGACGACACCCTAAGAGAAGAATTCGGCCGAAACGGAAAAGAACACGTAAAAAAAAACTTTCTGATAACAAGGCTTATGAGCGACTGGCTTGACCTCTTCCAGCAAAATTTAAGCTAAGACAAGGGCTGTTATTCCAGTAATAACCATGTTTATGCCAATCGCCCCAAGAAAAAAGCCAGTAAGCCTCAAAAATATCTCCATGTTCTTGTCAAACGCGATTTTTATTTTTTGTTTGGGAATCTTGTCCCTGACGAACTTCAAAGCCAGAATCATAAAAGAGTTCAATGAAAGGATTACGCTAAGAAGGCCAAGGCCCTCTACAGTAGAAAACTCGTGAGCCATCACCAGAGTCAAAGAGATTGTGCCGGCTCCAACCATGAAAGGCAATGCAATTTCTGAAGCAAGGTCATCCAAATCTGTTTTCATACGGACAAGAGCCTTGTGGCCGTGCACTATGTAAAAGTATGCAAGTGAAAAAACCACTATGCCGCCAAAAATCCTGAAGGACTCAAAATCGATTCTAAAAATGTCCTGAAAAAGGAAGTCGCCTGCAAACAAAAAAATTGAAAAAATGCCCATAGAGATGATGCTGGCCCTGAGCAAAACACTGACAAAATCCTTATGGGGAAGCTCTTTCATGATAGGCCCCAAATACAAAAACATTGCAAAGGGGTTAAGCATTACAAGAAAGGCTGTAATTGTAGGAATCATGCACTACAAAAGAGAGCAGGTTTTATTTAAAGATTGCCCTCAAAAGTAAAAAGCCTGCAAAACGATTATATTTAGATAAAACCTATAAACTACTGAAATGCAGTTCAAAGTGGTTGCAGAATTCTTTGAAAGAATAGAAAAAGCCTCAAGCAGGCTGAAAATGACAGACCTTCTGTCAGACCTGTTCAAGGAAGCAGACGCAGACGAAATAGCAAAAGTGGTTTACCTTTGCCAGGGAAAGCTCGCCCCATCCTACAAGCAGGTTGAAGTAGGAATGGGAGAAAGCTTTGCAGAAGAGGCAATAGCAAAATCAGCAGGCTACAGCAAAGACGAAGTGAAAAAAGCCTACCAAAAGGCCGGCGATTTAGGGCTGGCGGCAGAAAAGTTTTTGGGAAAAAAAAAGCAAAGCAGCCTTTTCAGCACAGAACTCACCTTAGAAAAAGTTTTCCAAAACCTGGTAAAGATAGCAAAAACTGAAGGAAAAGGCACCCAAAGGCTAAAAATAAAGCTTTTAGCAGAGCTTTTGAACAGCGCTTCAGCAATAGAAGCACGGTACCTGATAAGAATCCCGCTTGGAAACTTGCGCCTTGGAATAGGAGACCCAACAATAATGGACGCGTTTGCAAAAAGCCTTTTAACAGAAGCCAAAAAAGCAAAAAGCCTGGTGGAAAAAATTCAAGCAGAACTGAAAGAAACCAAAAAAGAGAAGCAGGAAGACGAATTTGAAAGAAAGCTCAGGCTAAAAGTCAGGGAAAAAATTGAAGCAAAATACAACGTGCATTCGGATTTAGGCGACCTGGCGGAAAAGCTACGAAGACATGGCCTCAAAGGCCTGGAAAAAATCGGGATAGAACCAGGAATTCCAATAAGGCCCACGCTTGCCGAAAGGCTTCCCACAGCAAAAGAAATAGTGAAAAAGCTTGGAAAATGCGCAGTGGAAGCCAAGTACGACGGCTTCAGGCTTGCAGTGCACAAAAGCAAAGACAGGGTTAAAATTTTTAGCAGAAGACAGGAAAACGTTACAGAAATGTTTCCAGAAATAGTTGAGGCAGCCAAAAAAGACATAAAGGCAAAACAAGCAATTCTGGAAGGAGAAGCCCTTGCATTCAACGAAGAAACCCAAGAATACTACCCGTTTCAGGTGACAATCCAAAGGAAAAGAAAGTATGACGTGAAAAAGATGGCCAAAGAGTTTCCCTTAACACTTTTTGCATTCGACCTTCTTTACAAAAACGGCGAAAGCCTCATGGGAAAAGCATTCAAAGAAAGAAGAGCCGAACTTGAAAAGACAGTGGGCGACGGGAAAACCATTGTCTTAACCAGCTACATAGCCACTGATTCTGAAAAAAAAATAAGCAAATTCTTCAACGAAGCCGTGGAAAAAGGACTTGAAGGAATAATTGCAAAAGACTTAAACGCGAAATACATTGCTGGCGCAAGAAAGTTTGCATGGATAAAGCTAAAAAGAAGCTACAAAGGCGAACTGTCAGACACGGTTGATACCGCAATAATAGGGTTTTTCAAAGGCCGGGGCAAAAGAACACAGTTTGGCTTAGGCGGCCTGCTCACAGCAGTCTACGAAGAAAAAGAAGACAAATTCAAAAGCATTGCAAAAATCGGCACAGGCATGAGCGAAGAAATGCTTTCAAGCCTGCATAAAATGCTTTCAAAAATAAAGGAAAACAAAAAGCCAGCAAGAGTCGACTCGGAATTAAAGCCAGACGTCTGGGTTATGCCAAAATATGTCATAGAAGTGAACGCAGACGAAATAACAAAAAGCCCTATTCACACCGCAGGAAAAAAGAAAAGCCAGCCAGGTTATGCCCTAAGGTTCCCAAGGCTTGTGAAGATAAGGCAGGAAAAAAAGCCAGAGCAGGCAACAACAGTTAAAGAAATAATTGCAATGTTTAAAAAGCAGAAACACGTTAATACAGGCGAGTGACCATGGGTTTGCTTACAAAAGTAGAAATAAACTTTTACAAAATGGTTGTTTCCCTGCTTGGACTGCTGTTCGTGCTCTACGTTTTGGTTGAATTCAGGATATGGAGCATGGAATGGACCGAATACTTCCTCAAAAGAGCAGGCTGGCTTGAAATAATTTTCATAAGCCTTGTTGTAGCAGGAATAAGCACGGTAATACTAAAGCTGTTCCAATGGCACATCAGGATGCAGGCAGGAGGCCGGTGAAATGCAGGGCCCGTTCAAGCTTTTGGTTTACGCAATAGCAGCTCTTGCCATCATAGCCCTTTTTTACAGCCTTGTATACCCACTCCTGTTTCCAACTGAAGAAAGCATTGAAATAATTGAAAAAAGCCTTAGGGCAAGCGAAACCGGCCAAGGAATGAGCTTCACAACAAACATATTTTTCCACCAGGGGGAAGGAATCCAAGGCGAAACCTTTGACACCAAAACAAGAAACGTGGCCTTCCAGTGCAATGGCACAAACTACTGCTGCCCGCAAGGAACTGAATGCCCACTGGCAGTTGAATGGGACAACCGCAGCCTAAAATTCAACAAATCCGAAGTTATGCCAGTGACAACAAGATGCGACAGCATTGGAGGAATATATGCATGCAACATATACATGGGAAACAAGCCAGCCCAGCTTGAAATAGAATCCATGGATTTTCCAAAAGAAGTTGACCTAAGCCAGGGGCCAATGTCATTCCACCTGAAAATAAAAAACACAGGCGAACAAGACTCAAACAACATAAAAGTCGAAGTAAACGTTTTCCAGCGCTATTTGGAAGAAGGGCAATGGGTTGAAAGGCCGGTTGAAACAGGCCAGCATCTCGAAGAAATAGGAATACTTAAGCCAAACCAGGAAATTGAAAAAACCATTTCAGTTGGCTTCAACCAAAACGGCGAATTCAAGACAAAAATAAAGGTAAGCGGCGTCGAATCAGGGTTTGAAGAACGCATAAAAGAATTCAAGTCAACTGGCGCAACAGACCAATGCAAGCCAACAAGCTGTGAAAAGCCCGAATACCTAGGAGGGGAATGCATTGCAAGATGCCACTGTGAAAAATGCCTCTACGGCTACAAATGCGAGGAAAAAATCCTTGCCTCAAAGCCAGCAGACCTGGGGTTAGGCTTTCAAGGAACGCTTGAAGGAACAAATTCCAAAATCCTGGGAAGCAATTCCGTAGACTTAACGCTTCCTGAAAGCTTCTGCCTAAGCGACATCGTAATAGAAGAGCCAAACGCTGTCTTCATAGAAGTGGGCTTCAAGCTGAAAAACATCGCAGAAAACCCGGTTAAAAAGCCATTCAACGTAAAAGCATACACAAACTATGGGCAGGCAAACCAACAGATGGTGGGCTCAACAACCGTTTCACCAACCGAAATAAACGAACACGGCGAAATAATAAAATCGGTCAGGGTAAACCTTGCGCAAGGCACCTACCAGATGAGCCTTGTGGTAAACGAAGACAAGGACGAAAAAGAGCAAAATTATGAAAACAACCTAAAAAGCTTTACATACAACGCCCCAAACCAGACAGGAAAGGCCACAAAAATATTCGAATTCGAGCATCCAACCTTTGACCCAAACACCACATGCTGCGGCAAAACATTCTACGACTACCACATTAAAAGAAACGCATTTACAAGCGACACAACAGGCTTGCTGTTAACCCTGGAAGACGCCATAATACAGGGCCTTATAAACTTGGATATTGCAGGCGACACAGAGGACAACGGCTATGTCGTGTACTTAAAAATACAGAACCTTTCCAAAGAAAACCTCAAAATACTTGTTCCGCTGGGCCAGGTGTTTGTGGAAGAATCCCAGACAAAACAGAACCTTGCAAGAAAAAACAGCGAGCTTGTGCTGGATGTGCCTCTCTGCGCAATCTGGATAGGCAAATTCGATGTAAGCTGTTTAAACTGGATGAAAACAGGCCCATGGTGGGATGAATACCTTCCAGGCAGGGTATTAACAGAACCAACAGTTCTGGACGCACTTGAAAACGGAAACCAGTCAGATGTCTGGGACGCTATAGACAAGCTCAGCGTAAACGAAAACACCTTTGGAAGCGAATACATTGTGTTCCCGAAAAGGCCAACAAACCTAGCAATGCCTTATGGCCCAATGCCCTCGGAACAGGAATGCCTTGATGCAGGCCACTACCCTTCCGGCCCTTAAGCCTTTCCCTTTGAACCAAAAAGCTTTAGTTTTTCTTCAGCCGTTTTTTGAACCAAGCTTTGGGCATGGCCCAAAGCATCCCTCGGGTCAAAGTTTTCAGGGTTCTTTGCATGAAACTCGCGCAGGCCCGCAGTAAAAGCAAGCCTCAAATCAGTGTCAATGTTTATTTTAGCCACACCAAGCTTTATTGCTTTCTTCAAATCCTTTTCCGGAACGCCCTGAGTTTTCTTAAGCTCTGCCCCAAACCGGTTTGCCTTTTCAACAAGCTCGCCTGGAACCGAGGAAGCGCCATGCAAAACCAATGGAACCGGAACCTGGCGCCTTATCTCCAAAAGCCTTGCAAAATCAAGCTTTGGCTTTCCGGAAAACTTGTAAGCGCCGTGACTAGTCCCTATTGCGACAGCCAGGGCATCGCAGCCTGTTTCATCAACAAAAAGCCTTGCTTCCACAGGGCCAGTCAAATGGGCTTCCTCAGAGCCAATTCTCTTCAAGGCACCAAGCTCTGCCTCCACAGAGCAACCCCTTTTATGGGCTGGCTTGACAAACTTTTTTGTAAAAGCAACATTTTTTTTGAAAGAATATTTGCTTGCATCAACCATAACGCTCTTGAAGCCCAAAGAAATGCATTTGCTGATTGTTTTTGAGTCCTTTCCATGGTCCAAATGAATGCAAACCGGTACCTTTGACGAGGATTCAAGCTGTTTCACCAAAGACAGAATGCTTTCAAGGCCGGCATAGGCAATCGTGGATTCGGTAACAGAAACCATTAAAGGCGCCCTGCAGTTTTTGGCAGCAGAAAAAAGCGCCTTTGTTACCTCAAGATTGCTTGTGTTGAACGCAGGCAAAGCATAGCCCTTTTTCCAGGCCTTTTTAAGCAATGGCTTGCTGGCAACAAACATTGGAATCAACACTAAAAAAAAGTACTTTCTTCTATTTAAATGATGCTAAAAAAAAAGCCAAATAAAAAGAATTAAATAGGATTTCAACAGGATATTATAGTGCTCGCATAAGCGGGCAAGGGCCTTGTGTGTTCCTGCTTGGTTTCGCACCCGGGAACACACTTGGCATTGATTAGCCTATCCCCCCAACCAAATAAATGCTATAAATAAACTCTTTCTCAAAACTATAATAAATTAATTTCAAAAAAAAGGAAAAATATACCAAAAAAAATAGCTTTTTTAATATTAATGGAACAAGTATTCCAATATGGTAGATAACAAGGATATTCTTATTTTAGACACCCTCAAAGAAAACGCCAAAGCCTCAATAGCAAAAGTAGCCAAAAAAACAGGGCTGCCGCCAACAACAGTACACAACAGGGTAAAAAAGCTGGAAAAAGAGAAAATAATCAAAAAATACACCATTGAAGTGGACAACAAACGCATAGGAAAAGAGATAGCCGCATTTGTTGCAATGACTGCAGACTACTCTTTGCTGAAAAGGGAAAACAAAAGCCAGTTTCAGCTTGCAAAAGAAATAGGAAAACTTCCAGACATTGAAGAGATAAGCCTAGTAACAGGAGGCACAGACATAATAGCAAAAATAAGGGTAAAAGACATCGAAGAATTAAACAAATACATAACAAAAGAACTCCGCAACATAGACGGCGTGGAAAAAACCCAGACAATGGTCATCCTAAAAGAAGTAATGGATTAAAAAGTGTTTTTGACCTAAATCATGCCAATGAACTGGAAAGACTTCCTAAAAAAGCACAGCCTGAAAGAAGGAAACCATATTGAGGCAAGCGACGGAAACTTGACCCTGACAGGAACAATCGTCCCCTCAAACAAAGAAAACCTGCTTGTTCTCAAGCTTGAATCAGGCTACAACGCCGGAATCAGGATAACGCCAAAGCTAAAAGTCAAAAAAATAGGGGAAGGAAAAAAGGTGGGAAAAGCAAAACCCCCTGCATTAAAAAAAGACCCAAACCTGCCCACAGTTTCAATTCTTCAAATCGGAGGAACAATTGCCGCACGCGTTGACTACAGAACCGGCGCAGTTTTTACATCCTTTGAGCCAGAAGACCTGCTGGCAATGGCGCCCGAGCTTTCAAAAATGGCAAACATTGAATCAAGGCTTATAAGCAACATGTTTTCAGAAGACATGTGCTTTGCAAACTACTCAAAAATAGCAAAAGAAATAGAAAAAGAGGTAAAAAAAGGAGCAAAAGGAATAATTCTTCCCCACGGAACAGACACAATGGGCTATACGGCAGCAGCCATGTCATTCATGCTTGAAAAAACCCCCGTGCCAGTAATACTTGTCGGCTCGCAAAGAAGCACGGACCGCGGTTCCACAGACGCAATAATGAACCTGGTCTGCGCAATGGAATTCATAACAAAAACAGACTTTGCAGGCATAGGAATATGCATGCATGAAACCACGGAAGACAAGCAATGCGCCATACTGCCAGGCTGCAAAACAAGAAAACTGCACACCTCGCGAAGGGACGCCTTCAAAGCAGTGAACGATACGCCGATTGCAAGAATAGACTTTGCCTCAAGAAAAATAGAATTCCTTAAAAAAAACTACCCAAAAAGAACAGAGACAAAAAACTTTAAGGTTAAAGAAAAAATGGAGCCAAAAGTAGCGCTTCTCAAAGTGCACCCAAACCTGCAGCACGAACAAGTAGAATTCTTCGAAAAACAAAAATACAAAGGGCTTGTAATAGAAGGAACAGGCCTTGGCCAGGCACCAGTAGGAACGCCAAACAAGCTATGCATGGAAAACGCAAACGTAATGGAATCAATTAAATCCCTGCTGAAAAAAGGCTGCATTGTAGTCATGACATCACAATGCATTTTTGGCCGAGTGCAAATGCATGTATACAGCAATGCCGTTGACCTGGCAAAAGCAGGCGTTGTTCCAGGAGAAGACATGCTACCGGAAACAGCCTTTGTAAAGCTAGCGTGGCTTCTCGGGAACTATCCAAAAAAAGAAGCCAAAGAGCTGATTCAAAAAAACCTGCGCGGCGAAATAACGGAATGCACAAGTATCAAACAACCTAAATTACCCTGATTTTGATTAAAAAAAGCTTACCCTCGCCCTGCCCTTGCCCTTGCTTGCATTCAAGGCCTGGTTGGCCCTATGGTTCAAAACCTCAACCTGCTCCTGAACAGGACG
>CAZMUN010000012.1:0-31252 GCA_964569815.1 uncultured archaeon | reverse complement strand
CAAGCACTGGGCGAAGCAAGCGTGGCTTTAGGCAAGAATATCATAAACAGCACGCCAAATTCGGTAGCAGTAAATGATTTCAATGCGGCTGGCGACAGCAATTTTGCAGGAGATGTGGCAATTGCTGGCACGCTGTTTGGTGGCTCTCCTGTGAAGGTTGCCGGCGGGCTGCGTATGGTTTCCGGCTCAATTGACGCAGGGGAAGTGGAATACGAGGCATTGTCCCCAAAAAGCCCGATAATGTTCAAGACAAGCAAGCCAGAGCCATTGTGCATGATGGCAGACAACGGCGAATACGTTGGATGCCTCCCAGAATTTGACGCAGAAACAGGCGCATATGAGTTTGTGTGCAAGCCAAGAAAGGCATGCAGCGACAAAATAGCAGAACTTGACAAAAAAGACACAGGCTGGAAACCAGAAAGGCAGGCAGCACAAGCAGAATACGGGCAGAAAAGCAGAACAGGGCAAAGCACAGGCGCTGTCGCCGGCACGCCGCTGGCAGCAGGCGCTGGAGCGGCAGGGCAGGCAGCAGAAACAGGAACAGACACAAACAGCCAAACAGGGCAGGGCAACAGCGGGCAGAAAAGCCAGGACACAAACGCGCCGGCAGACACAAACAATGGCGCCGGCGGCAGTATTTCAACAGACAGGGACATCAACCAGGCGCTTGACCTAAACAACAGGGGAAACGGAAGCCGCATAGAACGGTGAAAGCGAAAAAAAAGGTGGGACGGGAAAAAAACCTGTTTTCCGGGGGCGCAGCAGCCAAAGCGTTGTATTGTGCAAGAAAGGGAGGCAAACTGCAGTGAGTGCATTTGAAAAGATAAAAGGTCTGAGAATTGGTGCCACGGTTTTCGTATGCGGAGCTGTACTGATGGCGGTTGAAATCGCAGGAGGCCGGCTGCTTGCACCACACTACGGGAGCGGGGCATATGTTTGGGGCAGCATAATCGCAACCATTTTGGGGGGGCTGGCAATTGGCTACTACTTGGGAGGCGCTTTGGCTGACAAGAAACCAGACTACAGGGCACTGGCTTTGCTGGTTGCACTGGCAGCTGCATTTATCGCAGCAATTCCGCTTGCCCACGGCCCAGCGGCAAAGGCATTCGCTTTCCTGCCAAGGGCAGCCGAGCCGCTTGCAACCGCAACCCTTTTGCTCTTGCCTCCAAGCGTTTTGCTGGGAACTGTTTCGCCCTTTGCAGTTCGGCTCAAGGCAAAGAACCTGAACTCAATCGGTGGGCTTTCAGGAAACCTTTACGCGCTTTCAACGCTTGGAAGCGTGGGCGGCACCTTTCTCACAACCTTTGTCCTCATAATGCTTTTCCCCCTTACCACAATATTCCTTGCATTGGCTGCAGTGCTGGCGGCAGTCGCAGCAGCCTTGGCAGGAAAAAAATGGCTCTGTGTTTCAGGCGCATTGCTCATTTTGCTTTTGCTTGCTCTTATCCCCGTTGCAGAGCAGGCTCCATCTGCACTGCCTGCAGCAAGCGGTGAAAACGCAGGAGAAGACATGAACCTGGCGCGGTTGGAGCTGCCGCCTGCGCCCGTTGACGAAAGAATGGAAAGCCTTTATGGCTTAGTCAGGGTGTTTGATGAAGGCGACGTTAGAAAGATTTCAATTAACGGCGGCGTAATGGGCGCAGTTTTTCCCCAAAACCGGGAAGAGGCTGCCCCAGGCTGGGGCTACCTTGACTGCATGGAGAACGCCGCATTGGCCAGGCCTGCGGGCAACGCGCTGGTGCTTGGAGTCGGAGCCGGAATCCTTCCCTTCAACCTGGCTTACAGGCACGGGGTAAAGGTGGACGCTGTGGAACTGAACCCAGTGGTTTTGGAGGCAAGCAAGAAATACTTTGGGTTTGCGCCGAACAAGCTGCTTTCAGTGCACTGTGATGACGCGAGAATGTTTCTCAAGGGCTCAGACAAGAAATACGATTTAATAGAAATGGACGTTTTCAGGTACGAGAACGGCTCTTACATAATCCCGCCACATCTCACAACCAAGGAGTTTTTCCAGGAGGCAAGAAACAGCCTTGCACCAGACGGCATCTTCACAATAATGGTTGTTGGAGAGGAAGACAGCCATTTCCTCAAGTCAGAGTACAAGACAATCAACTCAGTGTTCAGTAACGTTTATGCTTTCAACTGCGGGCCCACAGTCATAATGGCTTCCCAAAAACCGATTCCACTGGAAGGCTTTCTGGAAAATCTTGCCAGGCGGCACTATCAGCCGGATTGGAAAAGCGGAACAGTTTTCACCGACGATTACACTCCGATTGCGGTTCCAGGGGGGTAAAAAAAGTTTTTGGACAGATGCTTAAAAAGAACGAGCGCATTTAACATTAAGACAAAGAAAAAAAAAGGATGCCTTTGATGAAAATAGAGCTGGAGGAAACGGTTGACGTAAACCAGGCTGCTGACGCAAACGAAATGCGTTTAGACCAAAATTTGGGAGATGTGAATGCAGGCTTTTCCAGGCTTTTGGATGCCTTTGCCCTGCTTTTGGCAGGCTTTTTCTAAGCCTGCAAGCCCTGCAATTGGTTAAGCTTATTAACCACTTTTTCCCTTTCTTGTTTTTATGCCTTTGGCTATTGGAAGCACTCAGCGAAGAATTGGCTCGCTTTTTGTGGTGTTGGCTGTGCTCATTTCTTTTGGGACACTGGTTTTCCACGAGCTTGAGGGCTGGAGCTATATTGACTCCTTTTACTTTACTGGCATTACCTTGACCACAATAGGCTATGGCGACCTCATACCGACACACGATATTTCAAAGCTTGTTACGGTTGGCTTTGCCTTGAGTGGCGTGGCAATATTCCTTTACGCTTTGGGTGTTATTGCAACCCACTATTTTCAGAAAGAGCAGCAGTTTGAGGCCTACGAGGCCCAGAAGATAAGGGAAATCGTTGGAAACATTTCACTGCCCTTCAAGAAGCAGAAGAAAAAGATTTAGTCAAAGGCCCTTTTTTTTTGCCAAGAAGAGTTTTTAAATAACTTGCTGCTTATTATTAATCGGGGGGTTTAGGGAATGATTGAACTGGAAAAGGTTGGGCCCTGGAAGCGGGCGATTGACGCCATTTCTTCTTTTATAAGCGAAGGCAACTTTCGCTTCAACGATTCAGGCATTTCTCTCAAAGCCGTGGACCCAAGCCAGATTGTGCTGGTAAACTTTTTGATTCCAAAAAACGCGTTTGGAAAGTTTAAGGTGGAACCGACTTACATTGGCGTTGACTTGGTGGAATTAAGCAAAATCATGGCCCGCGCCCTGCCCCAGGACAAAATGGTTATGGAGCTTACAGACAGTGAAATGAAGCTAAGGCTGGAGGGAGACATCTCCAGAAGCTTTTCTTTGCCGTTGCTTGACGTTAACGACGACGAGGTAAAAATGCCTGCCCAGGACTTTGATGCAAGCGTTGAAATACACGCCCGAATTTTGAAAGAGGCTTTGAAGGACGCCTCTCTTTTTGGAAGCAGTGCCGTTTTGCGCGTTAAGGGAAGCCAGATGCTTATCGAGGCACGGGGCTCTGCCGGAACACTGCACAGCGTGGCCAAGCAGGCTAAAAGCATTTCAATTAAGAGCCGCAAAGAGGTTGTAAGCAAGTATTCCTTGAACTTTTTGCAGAACATTGTAAAGGACGCGGAACCAGAACAAAAAATCCTGCTGCAGTTGAGAAACGATGCGCCAATGCGCGTTTCATACAAAATCGGCCCTGCGCAGATTGAGTTCTTTTTGGCCCACATGATTCTCTGAAGCAGAGCCAAATACCGGGTGCGAACCCAAGCCGAAGGTTGCCGTTTTTTTTTCCTGCTTTTGGCCCTTTTTTTTGTGCTTTTCGAAGCAAAGCGTTCTTTTTGCGAACTTTTTCTTTCTAAGCAAAAGTTTAAGGGAAACCCGGCCTCCACAGCCTTTTTTATTTCTTTTAATGCAGAAAATAGTTCATGCATACGGTTGAACAGCTTTTGTTTGCGCAGCATTTTCCTTTTTCAAATGCTGCGAGAAAGATTGTGGCGGAGGAAAACCCTTCTTTGGAGGAACTGCCCCGCGAGGTTTTGCAGAGGGCCGAGCTTATGGCAGAGCATGCTTTTTTTGGAAAAAAGTACTCTTTTGAGTTGCATTCCTCTGACTTGCTTTTGCAGGAAATTCTGGCTTTTCCTGTCGCAAAAATAATTGTTTCTTTTGCAGGCCAGCCTTCTCTTTTCAAAAAGTTTTCTGCCTTGGTTGCTGATTCGGCTTTTGATTTTTTGCTTAGTTCCAAAGACAAGCCAAAGGCTGCTGTGGCTTTGGCCAACGACTTTGGCCTAAAATTCGATTTCTCTGAAAAAAGGGATTTCTTTGTTTCAATGCCTTTGCAGGATTTTTTGGAAGCAAAGCCAAGCGAAGGCTCTTTGAAGCTGGTAAACCAGCTTGTGGTAAATGGAAGGGTTTTTTTGGACCTCAACGGCTTCTGCCGCTTTCTCAGGGAAAAGTCTTTTGAGGCCGTTTCAAAAACGCTGCCTGTGCCTGTAAAGGGCTTGCCCAAAAATCTGGAGCTTGTGGGAAAAAGGCTGAAGGCTTCTGCAAAAAAGCGCGAGCAAAGGCTTTTCAAGGAGGCTTTTTCCGGAAAGGTTGCCCCTGATTCTTTTCCGCCATGCGTTGCCCAGCTTTATTCAACGCTTGCTTCAGGGCAAAAGCTTCCGCATATGGCCAACTTTTCTTTGGCCGCTTTTTTGAACAGCGTTGGAATGCCCAAAGCGCAAATCCTTGCCTTGTTCAAGAAAAGCTCCAACTTCAAGGAACGCATTGCGTCATACCAGCTTGACCGGATCGTGAAGCAAAACTATGCTCCGCCAAGCTGTGAAAAAATGAAGGAATACGGCTTTTGCCAAAGCACAGACTGCCGTGTCAGGCACCCTTTGTCTTTTTACAGGCGTGCCCTGGGAAAAAAGAAGGTGGGCAAATGAACCAAGAAGAGCTGTTTTTGAGAAAGCATTTCCAGGAATTCTATTTGAAGAATTTTGTAAAGGGCCCTCCTGAGATTTCGCAAAGGGAGTTTGGGTATGGCGTGTTTGGCAGGAAGATTGCAAACAGGCATCTTGCCTTTGCTTCACAGTCTGAAATGAATTCCTTTCTTCGCAAGGACGTTCCCCTTTTTGTGAGCTATAGCTCGGCCTTGTACAGGTTTCCTGGAAAAAGGCCGATGGAATCCAAAGAGCTTTTGAAGGCAGACCTTGTTTACGAGTTTGATGCAGATGACTTGCACACCGAGTGCAAGGAAAGCCACGATTCCTGGGTTTGCCAGAATTGCGGCAAAACAGGAAAGGGCCGGCAGCTTGCCTGCGATGAATGCGGTTCCGCAACCAAGGTTGAGGAATGGTTTTGCCGCGAGTGCCTGAAGGAAGCCAAGAGCAAGGTTTTTGCATTGCTTGACTTTTTGGAAAAAGATTTCGGTTTCTCTGAGGGAATTGCAATAAACTTCAGCGGCCGGGCAGGGTACCATGTGCATGTAAGAAGCGATTCTGTAAGGCAGCTTTCCCATTCGGCTAGAATCGAGCTCATTGACTATTTGACTGCCAACGGCTTGAACATTTTTTCCCATTTCAAAAAGGATGACACTTTTTTCAGTTTCCCTGCTTTGGAGGAAAAGGCAGGCTGGCCGAGCAGAATCGTTGACACCCTGGTTGGCTTGCTTGAGCAGGCTGATGCCGAAAAAATTGCGGTCATGGGCGATACCTCTTTGCCGCTTGCAAAAAAGCTTGTTCAGGGCCGAAAAAGGATTCTTTCATCCATTAAGGAGAGGAGAACCATTCCCTCTTTTTTTGGCAGGGTTTCTGCAAAGGGCCAGAGCAAGTCTGACCTTTTTTGGCAGAGCTTTTTGAACAGCATTGTTGCAAAGATCGCGCCCATCGACAGGCAAACCAGCATTGATTTGAACAAAATTGTTCGGGTTCCGGAAACATTGCATGGTGAAACAGGCCTTGTTTCAAGGGCGCTTTCAAGGGATTCTTTGAATGAATTTGACCCGTTTGATGACGCGGTTGTTTTTTCTGCTGGTGAAAGAGTAAAGCTTTTTATTAACAAGGCACCAAGCTTTTATTTGGCTGGCCAGTCTTTTGGCCCGTTTGAGAAAAAAGAGGAAGAGCTGCCTTTGGGTGCAGCAATTTTTCTTCTTGGCAGGGGTGCCGCAAGTTTTGGGGGCAAAAAATGAGGCTTAACTACGACGAACTGAGAAAGATTTACCGCCTTGAGAAAAACAGCAGCAGGCTTGCAGAAGTCGAGGACGATTTTTTTGTTTCCTTGGGGGCTTTTTTCAAGAAGCAGAAAAAGGATTACTTGCATAGCTTGGATGAGCTTTCGGGTTCAAAGGCCAAAAACTTTTCCAACCTTAAAAAAATCGTTTCCGAGATTTTCAGCATTCGTGAGAAAAAGCTTTTGAACAAGGCTTTGATTGCGAGCCGAACCCATGAACTGGAGGCTGAGAAGATGGCTGCACAGGAGTCCCAAACTTTGAAAAGCCTTTTGGAGGTTTTAAACAAACACCAAAGGTTTTTGGACCAGGTTTTGGATGCAAATTCAAAGCAGGCTGTAAAAATAAAGCAGCCTTCCGGCGTTTCTTTGCGGTTTTTGCAGAACGTTCCTGCTTTTATGGGAGCGGACATGAAGGAATACGGGCCTTTTGAAAAGGATTCCGTTGATTCCGTTCCGGAAAAGGTTGCGTCTTTGCTGGTTTCAAGAAAGCTGGCTGAAAACGAGTAGGTGTTTTTTTTTATGAGAAGAATGGAGCTTGAAATGCGACCAAAAAGTTTTTTCCTGAAAGTGAAGTGCGCTGGCTGTGGCAACGAGCAGACCATTTTCAGTTCTGCAAGCCGTTCAGTTAAATGCCTTGCATGCAACCAGGTTCTGGCCGAATCAGGCCCTGGAAAGGTTTTTTTGAAGTCAAAGGTTGTGAAATTGTTTTAGGTGTTTTATGGTGGAAAAAGAGAACATTCCTGATGTTGGCGAAACAGTTGTCTGCAGGGTAAAGCAGGTTTTGGGCTATGGGGCGTTTGTCGAGCTAGTGGAATACGGCAACCTGAAGGGCTTTATTCACGTGAGCCAGGTTGCCTCGCGTTGGGTTAAGAACATCAGGAACCATGTAAAGGAGGGCCAGGTTCGGGCGGCAAAGGTTTTGTCAATTAACAGGGACCGTGGCCAGATAGACCTGTCTTTGACCAAGGTTTCTTCAAATGCACAGCGTGCCCGAATTGAGGAATGGAAGCAGCTTAAGCGCTGCAGAAAGCTTCTTGAGATTCTTGGCAAGGGCCAAAAAAAGTCGGGTGAAGAGGTCTGGGAAAAGGTTGCCGTTCCGTTGCTTGAAAACTATGATTCCTTGTCAGAGGCTTTCCAAAACATTTCCCTTTCAGGCGAGGAGGCTGCAGAAGGCATAGAAAAGCCTTGGCTTAACCCATTGGTTGAATTGGTTCAAAAAAGCGTTTCCGTTCCTGAAAAAAGCGTTTCAGGCGTTCTTGCCCTGAGGTCTTTTGAGCCAAACGGCGTTGACTTGGTGAAAGAGGTTTTGAAAAAGGCCGAAAATTCTGTTTCAGGAAAGGTACTGGTTTTTTACATCGGGGGCGGCAAATATAGTTTAAAGGCTTCGGCTCACGACTTTAAATCAGCTGAAAAGCTTTTGCTCAAGGCAGGTGAAACCGCTTTGGGTGAAATGAAGAAAAGAAACGGCGAAGCTAGCTTTGAGAAGGTGGAATCTTGACTACGAACGTTGTTTTTTTGAAAAAAGCTAGCCTTTCAAACCCGGTTTTGCTTGTTGGCCTGCCTGGCATTGGCCTTGTTGGCAAAATATGCGTGGACTATTTTTTGAAGCAGTTCAAGACAGAGGTTGTTGCGGACATCTATAGTGACAGCTTTCCCCCGGCAGTCCACACCAAAAAGGACATAGTGGAATTGATAAAAAACCAGGTTCATGCCTTCAAGTTCCGCGGCCGCCATTTTTTGTTTCTTGCAGGGCCTGTTCAGCCAAGCCTTGACCTGCGTTCAGGAAGCCCGCAAGAGCATTACGATTTTGCAGAGCAAATAGTTTTGGCTATGAAGGAGCTTGGCGTCAAACAGGTTTTCACGCTTGCCGGCATAAACATCGGCGACCGAAGAATGGAAGTCCAGCCAGGCATTGTTGTTGCGGCAACAAACGAAAAGCTTTTGGCAGAGCTTAAAAAGCTTGGCGCAAAGGGCAACAAAAAAGAGGGCCTTATAAGCGGGGCCGCGGGCCTCATAGTCGGCTTAGGTGCCAAAAAGGGCGTTGAAGGGGCCTGTTTGATGGGCGAAACAAATGCAAGGCTTGTCTACGGAGACCATGGCGCGGCCAAAAAGCTTATTGAAATGCTTGTAAAAAAGTTTGGCTTCAAGGTTGATATGCAAAGCATTGAAAAGGAAGCCAAAAACATTGAGCAGGCCTTTGAAAAGCTTGCAAAACAGTTTGAAGACGTGGAAGAAAAGCCTGAAAAAGGCGGGCCGAGTTACGTAAGGTAGGCTAAAACTCGCCTAACGTCTTTTGGCCCCTAAAATCCGATTTTTCTTTCAGGGCCTGGTCTACTTCCTTTTGCTTTTCCTCAAACTCTTTTTTGGAGTCGCATATAACGGGCTTGCCGTACTGCCCGCCTCCGCCGGGAACGTAGTTGACCCAGCCTTTCCTGAAAGAAACGATTTTCATTCCAACCCGCGGGTTTACCTCTTTAAGCTCTTCTTCTTTTGCATCAACCAATGCGTTTATTTCCGACCCAAACCTGTCAACGAAGTCGCGCCACATTCCCTGCACGGCAGCAGTATTTGTTCCCTGCACTCCCAAAGCAAGCTGGATTATTTCTGCAAGCGGAACAGAATGCTGGTAAGGGGGCCTGAAGCCAGGGCTTTTTGAATTGCCCTGTGAAAGCATTTCAATTCGGTCGCGGACGCCTCTTTTAATGCTTCCCCCGCATTTTGGGCAGCGCCAGTTAAGGCTTTTTGCGTCATTCAAGGAATAGGCTGCATAGCATGAATTGCATGCAGTCAAATGGTACTTGCCTTCACGGGGGTCAAGGCCGACATTGAGCTTAATTCTCTTTTCCTCTTTTTTTTCCAAGGCATTTTTCAGTTCCTTAAAGGAAGGCTCCCTCATTTCAATGCGGGTAAACTCGCGGCCAATCCTGTAAGGCCAAGGGCTGTGTGAGTCGCTGTTGCTTAAAAACTGGTATTCCCTGTTTTCTGGAACCATGTCTGCAAAAAAGGTGTCTGCGCTCAAGCCAAGTTCAAGGAAACTTATCTCAGGGCCCATGCTTGCATAGGCTTCCTTTATGCTGTCAAAGAAAGCGTAAACAGAAAAGTATGGTGTAAAAGCGTGAGCTGGCCCGATCATGCCGCCTGCATCCTTAACCTTTCCCGCGATTTCTTCTGCCGAAAGCCTTACCACCGGCCTTCCGCAGCCCCAGGAGTCAAACACTGCCTTGCCGGCCAAACTTTTCTTTAGGTTTTCTGCTGAAGCAAAGTCAGGCAAAAAAACCAAGTGGTGCACTCGCTTGTTGCACTGCAGTTCAACCTGTGGAATCCAGTGCAAGAGTTCCTTTTTGTCAGAGAAAACGCCGTTTTCCTTTTCCACTATGTTTTCCTTCAGGTGCTTCATCCAGGTTCCTTGAAGCAGGTCTGCAGTGCCGCACACATCAAGGCCCTTTAGCCTTGACTGTTCCGCTATTACCGGCACAAGCATGTTTTTTGAAACGCCCGTGCTATACGGGCCGTGAAAATGCAGATCGCAGTTGAATTCAGTCATACAAGGCGCCTCCTTTGGCTTTTCCTTCTTTTGGTTACGCGCCCTATGTGCCGTGAGCCCTTTGAGGTTTCCGCCAAGTGCTTTTTTAATGCCCGCGTAGCAAGGGCCTTTCCAACTTTTTCTGGAGTCATGCCTTTTGCCACTGTCTTTTGGTGCGAAGTCGTCTTATTCAAATAGCTTCCGGTTCCCTGCGCGGTTTCAGGCATTGCCCTTCTCCTGATTTTTTCTCTGAGCCTCAAAAGGATTTTTGCCAAATCGACCGCCACGCAATATACTTAATTACTTTATTAAAAACTAATAAATAGTATGCCTGAATTGGTTTGATAAAAACACCGGAAACCCGCCTTCGAAAACCTATAAACCTGTTTGTCGCTTAGTTGTATTGCTTGAATGTGGTTTAATGCAGTTCAATACTTATGATGGCAGAACCCTAAGTCTAACGGAAAAAGAGTTCAAACGCTTGTATTGGAATGAGTGTTTGTCAATTAGGCAAATCGCAAAAAAGCTAAATATTTGTGCAAGCACGCTTCAAAAGCCCTTGGCGGAAAACCGCTTTCCTGGAAGAAAAGGCGCAAGAAGGATTCTGAAAAAACCAGAAAAATACGTCCTTGTGCATATTCTTAAAAAATTAAAAAAAGAGGGCTTTAATCCAAGGCTAAACAAAGCCTTTAACAAAGGAACAAAAACAAGTGACGGCTATTGCAGAGCAAAAGACCTTTGGACTGTTGCGTTGTACACGCGTAATGAAATAAAACGTCTCCTGCAAGAAACGCCTTTCCACCATGACGAAAAACTAAGAAAGGCAAAAATTGTTTTATCTGCAGGTTCTTTGGAAAAGTGGGAAGACGTTTCCGAGAAGGCAATATCTTTGCGTAACCAAATAAAAGATGAAGTTAAGATTTCTGTATCTAAAGCTGTTGGGCAATGGGTGCTAAAACAGGGGGGGTTTTGGTGAAAGAAGCACTGTTCTACAAAAAATTGGGCAATAATGCGGTGCAGTGCCAGCTGTGCCCTCATTTTTGCTTTATTGAAAAAGGAAAGCGCGGGAAATGTGGAGTTAGAGAAAATGCAGGCGGCAAGCTCTTTTCTTTGGTCTATGAAAGACTCTGCTCAATTGCAGTTGACTCTGTAGAAAAGAAGCCTCTCTTCAACTTCAAGCCGGGTACGGAGTGTCTTTCAATCGCAACAGTTGGCTGTAACCTCTCTTGCAGTTTTTGCCAAAACTGGGAAATTTCTAAAGTCCGGGGAGAGGGAATGCTTGGAGAGAAAATTGGTGCTGAAAAAGTTGTAGAATTAGCTCTTGAAAAAAACCTCTCGGGGATTGCATATACTTATACGGAACCATTGATAGCAATAGAGTTTTACCTCGAAATCATGGGACTAGCTAAGAAAAAAGGGCTCTATAATGTCTGGGTTTCTAACGGTTTTGCCAATGCTCTGCCTGTTAAAAAAGTCTGCTCTTACTTAGATGCTGTTAATATTGATTTAAAGGGCAACACACAATTTTACAAAGAACTTTGCGGTGTCCCAACAAAAAAACCTATTGAAGAAGCAATAAAGATTTACAAATCGCGAGGCATTCATGTCGAGGTAACCAACCTGATAGTGTCTGGCTTCAACGACAAGCGGAAAGATTTTGAGGAAATCTCTTCATTCGTTGCTTCAGTGGACAGGAAAATGCCGCTGCATTTCACGCGCTTCAGCCCGCAGTACAAGATGTCACAGCTGCCTGCAACAGATGTTGAAAAACTTCATGCTGCAAAGCAGGCTGCTGAAAAAGCCGGCTTGAAATATGTCTACATTGGAAATGTTTTAGAGGAATCCAATACAAAGTGCCCTGAATGCGGCTCTTTGCTTGTGAAAAGGCATGGCTTTGCCTCGGAAAAAGTGGGCCTTGGCAAAAAGGGAAACTGCAAAAAATGCGGTGCCAAAACAGGAATTATTTTATAGCTGGAGCGGGTGAATTATTTATGCCAAAGCCAAAAAAGCGGGAAAAGAGGAAAAATCCAAAGGCGCTAGGTTCCACTGTAAGGGGTGCAATCATCGGAACAGCTATAGGCCTTGGAATGTCCGGCGCCCTAAGGACTGAAGCAGAGCACAAGTTTTTGACTGCCCGCGCGGTGAGAAAGCAGGCTGAAGCAACCCGTGACAAGAAGAAGGCTGAAAGCCTTAGGAGAAAAGCCGGTTTGCTTGAAAAAAGGGGCGGTGCATACGCCGGGCTTGCCCTGGGTTCCATTCCGGCAGGCGCGGCAATGGGTGCAGGCACAGGAGCCATCAAAAAAAGGCGCCAAAAGCGCAAAAACCTTCGCAAAAAGCGGCACAGGAACTGATTCCAATGGCCAAAAAAAAAACGGCTTTTTGAAAAGAAGGGCTTGGAAGCACAGGCAGGCAATGCTTAAATCAAAAGAAGGCGCTGAAAGGGCTTACGGTTTTGTGGACTGGTTCATGAAAGCCGGCCTTTTCCCTGGTTCCGTTTCAAGGAAAAGGCTTGAGTGCTGGCTTGACTTGGGCCACGTAAACAGGTCCTCTGAAGCCTGGCACAGGAAAAAGATGAAGCAATGGCAGGCCCTGAGAAGGCTTTTTACAAGAAATCCAAGAAAAAGGAAAGCTAAAAAAGGCCAAAGAACCTGAGCACAAGCATTGCCCCAATGCCTGCAAGCCCGAATATAACGCTTACTGCAAGGCTTGGAATGAAGGGCAGTTCCACATGAAACACGTATGTTAAAACAACCCAGGCTCCTACTCCAAGAAGGCTGTTTACGATTATTTTTTTCAAAAAGAAGAAAATCACCAGCGCTCCCGCAATCAGGATTATTCCTCCGATGAGAATAGCGGGGTTTCCTGCAAGGTTTAAGGCAGCGTTTCCTGCCCCCTCTGCAGCAGAAACAGCCCCTGTTCCTAAGCCATTCAAAACGTTTTCAGGAACCTGTGTCTGGAGAAAGCCTAAACCCATAACAAGATATTGAGTCAAAATCATTTTAATTAAAACGCTTTCCCCTTTTTTTTGGCCTTTGGTTGGGTTTAAAAATTTTTGTAAGGCCAATTTCTACATGCCCAAGTTCACTGAAGAGCAGAAAAGGGTGGCCCTGCTTTTAATCCATGGCCCAAAAACTGCGGAAGAACTGAACCAGCAGCTCAACATCCCGTTCAACAAGCTGACTGACGAATTGAAGGCCATGATAAAGCTTGGAGTAATAGAAAAACAGGGCTTTCCAACCAAGTACAGGCTTAAGCAGAACATAACCCAAGAGGTCCTGAAAAGGAAAAAGATTGCGGAAAACGACTTAAACAAGCTCAGGATTCGTGCTTTTATTGAAATGCAGGCCATAGAGGAAGGCCTTTTAAAAAAGCAGGTGGAAAAGCTTGAGGAATCCATGAACAAGGACAAAAGCTTTACGCTTTACAACATGAGCAAGGCCCCTCTCGAAAAGCAGGGCGACTACTACAGCACCTATTTGGAGGCAAACTTTTCGGTAAAGGACTTCACTTCGCTGATAAGCTTCATGTTCTTCTACGGGCCAAGCAGCGTGGAGGTTGTAAAGCCTGCCAAAATAGAGTTCTCCGCCCAAGACCTGCAGGACGGCCTTGTAGAGTTGTCAGACATGGTCCAAAAGTACAGCAACACAATCCACAAGCTTTTGAACAGAAAAGAACTCGAAGACTTCAACAAATCGTTGTTCAGCTGACGCCAAAAAAAAAGCGCCCTTGGGCACAGGCCTTTTTTTTCCACAATTGCCGGAAAAAACATGCTTCGACAATTGCCCTACCACAATTCTGCAAAAGCGGTAAATTGGCCCTTATTGGCTGAAAAAAGGCTTTTTAAGGCTTTTTTGGATGCGAAAGGTATTTAAATATGCTCATGTTATTAGGTTATGAGTCTAGCTAGACAAATAGTGCCTTCGCAATAATCGTAATTTAGTGCTGTACACACGATTGCGGTTAAGAGGTACACTAGACTTATTTTTCGTGAAAAAAATTGTGAGGTGAAACCGTAAATGAAAGGTTTGAACGTAAAGAAGCTTGCTGCTGTTGCAGTAGGCGGAGCTTTAGTTGGTTCAGCCTTAGCACCAATAGCTGCAGCAATAACATTGGAAAAATCCGATGTTGTGAACACTGCAACAGGCCAGCCTAGGGTCAATGTTGTAGCAGGTTCAATGGGTGCAGCTGTAAGCGACTTTGTTTGGGCAGGAAACATTGCCTCAAAAGTTGCACAGCTTGCAACAGTTGAAACTGCAGTTTCTGGTGGTGAAGGAGAATCTACGTGCACAGACTTAAGTGTTGACTTAACTGTGGGCGGAGAATCAAGCTATAGCACAGAAGCAAGCAAAGTCTACGATGGAACAAACTATCCATTGATTAGTTTGGACGTAGGCGACACAGACGACACATCAACAGAATTCAGGGCCATGCTGGGAAACGGCCAGCTTAACTTCCTGAAAAACGAGACAAGAAGCTATCGATACAACGACACAACACAGCCAGACATTGTAATCAAAGAAACAGTAGGAATTGAAGTGGACGCAGCCTTCGATAAGGACAAAGACGTAAAAGACCTTGTGGCCTATATGTCGGACACAGGTGACTTCAACTACGTCCTTGACTTGGGCGACGGAATCCCGGCTTGTGATGCCGCAGGCACATCAAACTGTGGAACAGCATTCACTGACGACAGCGACGACCACGTAACAGTCCCGCTGTTTGGTGAAGACTACACCGTCCAGGAAGTAGACCTTGTAAGCACCCCTAACGAGATCAAGTTGATCAAGGGCTCAGCAAGGACAAACTACTACGAAGGAGACACCATTGCAGGTCTGACAGGAAAAGGAGTCTACGAAGGCGAAGAAATGACCGCCAAAGTGGGCGCACTGATTCAGTCTGCAGGAACAGGGGCATACAGCGCCAGAATGGAACTGTATGATTCTGCAGGAAACCTTGTTGACTACGAGGAAGTGGCAGCAAGCACCTACCTGAACGAAGTGTTCCTCAAAGACGGCGAATACGTCCTTGAGACAATCGTCTACATAGAAACAGTAAACTTGGAGCCTACGACAAGCAAAGGTGTTGTTTCTGTAATCACTGGAACAAACGTTGTAAGCATTGCTCACAACGAAGAGTTCCCATGGGATTCAACGGAAACAGACAGCGCAGACGACTACTGGATAGCTACATTTGACACAAACACAACTGTAACCAATCCAGACGTCACCACAGTAACAGCACTAACAATCAAGAACAAGAGAATGCTGTGGAACCAGGAAGATCCCTTGTGGTCAACCGACGACAGCCTGACAGAAGCAGGGCAAGACGCTGCAGCTGCAGGCGGAAACGAAGCAATGTTCATGCAGGGAGCTCCAGAAGGCGCTCCAGGATACGGCTTCGTTAAAGTCAGGTACGACGGATTCAAGATGGACGAAGACGTCACCACAGTCAAGATCGGAAACGGCAACATGGTTTACAGCGACTCAGGCGGAAAGCAGAGGACTGTTCCATTCTACATAGAGCTGGACAGGCCGACGCAGGACCCAAGCGAACAGTACTTCGACATCGACGAGCAGAGAATCTACTACAAGTGCAGCAGCACTGACGTGAACTTCCCAATACAAAACGGGCAAGTTCTCAACGGTGACACAATCGATATAAACATCGGTGGTGCGTTAGGGGTAGATCCTTGGGTAACAGTCGCAGATGACAATCTGTTGGCTATCGACCTGAACAACGGCACACATAGCCTTAACGGCTTCACATTAGACAGAAACGGAGTTGAGTTCGGCCTAGAGGCGTGGCAGCCTACAACCCAACAGCTTTGGCTGTTGGCTGACGGAAACTGCCAGTTCCAGGACCAGCAATTCAGCAGTTCTGGAGCAGTTGACACAGGCAACATACTGCAGGTCAATTCAGCTGCACCACAGTGGAGCACAGTCTACTACGACGACGACAACGCAACCAGAGACCCATTGGACCTTCCAATATATGTGACAGGAGACCAGTTGGACGACACCTACAGGTACAGAATGCTCACAGACAAGGAAGGGACAACACAGGACGGCAAAGCATACCTATTGCTGGACTGGACAACGGACTTCAGCAACGAGTTCTCAAACGTTGACTTCAGGTTCAACGGCGTGGACACCGGCGAAGTCGGGGACGTGTCTTTGGACCCCTCTGCAACCAGGTACTATCTGCCTGACAGGGAGGAGTTCGGACAAGACGACGCTGACACGCAATACCTTGTTGCAAACTTCAGCGTTGACGTGAACTCAACCAACGACGCAAACGTCTACATCGACACAGCTACAGGCGACATACTGCAGCTGCCAAACACAGACCTGTCTGCCTACAGGTCAGACGTCAACTTCGCGAACTTTGGTCACAAGCTGACAACTGACACAGACAGCTCAGGATACCAGGCGTCTTGGGTAGACTACGGAACCAAAATGGAATTGACGGATGACCTGAAAACAGCGTCGTTCAGGATTCCAGAGGCCCAAATCTACCAGAGGCTTGCTGTACTTGGCGAGTCTGCAACCGTTGTAACAGAAGGCGGAGAGACGGCAGAGGCTGTGGAGGCCGGAGAAACTGTAACCTTGAACAATGCAGAAGTAACTGTTAGTGCAATCAACGCAACAGCAGGAACCTGCACAATCGAGGACGCAACCTACGACAAAGCCGTAGCGGTTGGACAGTTGGTCTACACAGACACGCCAGAACCGGCTGGAAGCCACGTAATCGTTGGCGGTTACATGGTCAACAAGCTGGCTCAGACAGTCACTCTGGGAGACGGTTCAACACTGCAAGAAGCTTTGACTTCTGCTGGTGACCGAGTTGCAGAACTGCTGGCAAACGGTGACATCATCGTTGCTGGTTACACTGCAGCCGACACCGAAGCAGCAGCCAAGGAACTGATTGCTGAGTTGGAAACCCTGATGGCATAAAGTCGTTGAGAAAAATCCAGGCTTTGCCTGGTTTTTTCCTTTCTTTTTCTTTTTTTTTCTTTTCCTTTTAGTTCGGGAAAAAAACACCCCTGTTATGTATAAGTCCTTGTTTTTTTTTCTCTTGTTTTTTTATTTCTTTTGCTCTACCTTTTGCTTATGCAGAGGAAAGCCCTTCTTTCATCGCTGTTTGTAATTGCAGCTATTGCCATAACCCTGGCAATTTTCATGTTTTTGTATCCGGAAAACGGCCTTGTTGTTGAAGGCGTGCTTGTAACAGGCCAAAACAATCCTGCCCAGGACCTGGCCGATTTCAGAAAAAACCATGTTTTTTTGGTAAGCCCAAAAATGCATGACCCTGTCCAAGAAATAGACCACGAAATGTTCAACGCAATGGCCTTGTTCCTTCAGGTATTGGAGGGCAACAACAGGGAAACAGTTCAAGTCATAAGAGTCTACAGCCAAGGCCGGATTTCCTACTGCGAAACCAATTTTGGCGACGAAACAAGGCAGGAACGGCTTCAGGCCCAGGAGTGCCTTGACTACCTTAAGCCAGAAAACGGGGCCCTTGTTTTGATAGACTTTCCTGACCAAGGCCTGCCAAGGCCTGCAATTGAAGCAAGCCAGGCAAAGCTTGTAGTAAAACCAAGCTCTGAAGACAATGTTGACACCACTTCCTTTCTTGCCCTAAGGCTTTTGTTCCAAAACAGCCAGGAAATCATTGACAGGTCAAACAATGTTTTGGGAACTGTTTCAGGCTGAAAAGCCCAAAAAAAAACATAAAAACCAAACCAAGTTCAGCCCCCCCCTTGCATCGCGAACAAGAACCCGTTTAAAAACCCTAAAAGCCTGTTTTTTGCCATCAAAAGGGCTCTTTTTCTCGATTTTTGTGCAAAAAAATGGTTTTTTTAAAGCCCTTTTGATGGTTAAATAGCGCCTTTTTCCGCTTGGCAATTGAACCAAAAGCCTTTTGAAATAGCTCTCCTTTTGATTAACTTTAAATTGCAAACCTCTCCCAATTATTATTCAGGGAGGTTTCCAGCTTATAAAAAAACCCTGTTAATTCAACCCTTGTGTGATTCAAAAAATGGCCCTAAAAATAAGAACCGTGCTAGCCTTCCTGCTGCTTTTCGCAATAGCTCTTACACTTGTAAGGCTTGAGTTGTTTCAATGGGCCTTTGTGGTTCTTTCAACAGTTTTCCTTTTCGTTTCCTCCGTGATGTTTGCCGGCTACCTGAAATTCGCAAGGCAGGAAAAAAAGCTTCTTTCAAAGCTGCCGACCGCCTCTGTTCTGATTCCATGCTACAACCGAGAGGACTCAATCGAAGAATGCATAAAATCAGTTAAGGCCATGAAATACCCCCAAAAGTTTGACATCATTGTAGTGGACGATGCAAGCACCGACCGCTCTTACAGCATACTGGAAAAAATTCCCGGAATAAAGGTTTTAAGGCAGCCAGAAAACCGTGGAAAGGCAGCCGCCCTAAACAAAGCCCTCAATGTTTCCAAAGCAGAACTGGTTGCATGCGTTGACGCAGACACCTTTCCAACAAAGCCTGCCCTTCAAAGAATGGCTTCCCGTTTCACCAGCAAAAAAGTGGGCGCTGTTACTGCCCTGATAAAGCCAAGCCGCACCAGAAACCTGCTGGAAAAAGCCCAAGAAATCGAATACCTTATAGGTTTTGGTTTCTCACAGAGCGCTATGTCCGGAGTAAACAGCATCATTGTTACGCCAGGGCCTATGGCGGTTTACAGGCGAAAGCTTTTAATTGAATTAGGTGGCTATGACGAAACCAACCAGACAGAGGACATGGAAATAGCCTTGAGGATAAGAAAAAACCTTTACAACATCGTGGCCTGCCCTGAAGCCCTTGTTTATACAGATGTTCCCTCTAAATGGAGGTCGTGGCTAAGGCAAAGGCGAAGATGGTACCGTGGAAAAATATTCAACACATGGAAATACAAAGACCTTGTTTTCAGGCCAAAGTACGGCGAAGTTTCACATTTTGGCTTGCCTTTAACCTTTCTTCTCGAAATGTCGGCAATCTTTATGCTTTTTCTCATAATATCTGTTTCTCTTGACAGCGCTCTCTATACATTGGGCTTTGCAATAAGCTCTTTCAAAGCCAACTTTTTTTCGTTCCAGTTTCCGCCCCTGATTTTCAACTCTGCAACGGTTTACGTAAACCCGATAATACTCGGAAACTTTGCGCTGGGAATCGCGGTTTCGCACAAGCTTGCGCATGAAAGGATAACCTTTTCAAAGCTTCCAGGCATAGTTTTCATAGTATTTGCCTACAGCCTTGTAATCTCGTCGATTTGGCTGATTTCCCTTTTTGAGGAAATAAACAAAAGCAGTTCCCAGTGGTGAGTTTTTTTTATGAAATCGGAATACCTTCTTGCACTGTCGATAGTGGCCTTGTTTGTTTCAGCGGCATTCTTTGCAATGGCCCAGCTTGAAACAGCAAGCGTTTCAAGGCTGAGGGCAAGCCTTGAGGACTATTCCATTGAATCAGAAAGCACAAGGCTTACAGTTCTGCTTGCCGAAAGCTTTGACGAGCAGGACAACTACTGTGAAGCAATGAACAACCGCGTGTCCACCCAGCTCAGCAAAAATTTCTCAATCCTGTCCCAGATAAAGAACACTGAGGGTGAAATATTCCTTACGGAAATAACCCAGCTTAAGAAAAAGTACTTTCTTTCAAACGTACAGCTCTACTACTACTTTAAGCAGTCCAGGGAAAGATGCAGCCCTGAAGACGTTCTCCTGCTATACTTTTACATAGATGACGAGCAATGCCCTGAATGCGATGTACAGGGAAAGCTTTTGGATTCATTGCGTGAAAAATGCAGCAACCTAAAAGTGTTTTCTTTTCCCATCGACATTGACCTTGAGACAACCAATTTCTTTAAATCGTTTTTTTCCATAGATTCGGCGCCCTCGATTGTAGTCGATGAAAAATTTGTTCTCAAAGGGATTCAAAGCGAGGAACAGCTTCTCAACTACTTTGGGTGCCTGGAAAGCTAGCCTGCTTTCATGATTTCCCGCAAAACGGTTGTGGCATAGTTTCCCTTTGAAAGCTCGAATGAAATGGCTGCAGCCTTTTTTCCCGGAAAAAATTCGTCTTCTTCAACTGCAACAAGCTCCAGCTTTTCCGGCTTTAAGACAATGCTTTTCCTTGCTCCCTTGCTTGAAATCTCTGCCATCTTCTTTACCTTGAACCTGTCAAGGGAAAGCCCTTCTTCTCCCAAAACCTTTTTTTCTATTTCGCCCGGCTTCCCTTTTGAAAATCCTGATTCAAAGCCAAACAATGGCGCCGTGGGCTGGCCTTCGATAAGAATGTCCCCCTCGCGTTTTGCAAGGCCAAGGCCCTGCTTAAAGCGCTCTGCTATAACAAGGTTAAACAAATGGCTCTGGTATGCGTGCGTGAACAAGTACCTTAACTGCTTTGGAAGCTTTCCAAATGCCCCCA
The DNA here is from genome assembly GCA_964569815.1 of uncultured archaeon. GTDB lineage: Archaea > Iainarchaeota > Iainarchaeia > Iainarchaeales > CAZMUN01. Next base: position 11,086 of record CAZMUN010000012.1, on the reverse strand, counting down.
CAAAGTCTTTTGGGTACTTGCAAAGATGGTGAATCATTGCCCTTTCGTACCTGAACTTTTTTGGAAAAAGCTTTGTGGCCTCAGAAAAGTCTCGGGTTTCAGCAAGCCGTTTCCTGGCTTTTTTGACCTCTTCTTCCTCGCGGTCAACTGAATGGGTTAGGTAAAGCATTACCCCCTTTTCAAAGTCTCCGTTGACAAAGGCCTTTCCCACAAGGTGTGTGATCTGCCTTATTCCGCCAAAACGCTGTTCCCCAAAGTAGTTTGCAATCCCGTTCCGCATTTCGGCGAAGCAAGATTCAAGCCTTTCACTTATTTCTTCTTCCTTCAAATCAATGTCTCTTATTTTTATGGTAAACCTGTTGCCCTTAAGCATTCCCAGTTCTAGCCTTTCATTGCTCCACTCAGGATTCCTTAACTGGATTCCTTTCCCTATAAATGCCTCAAGCCTTTCAGGGCTTGGCTTGAACAGGCTTATCCTTTGGCATGTTATTGCCCTTTTGTCTTTTTGGCCTGCATAGCCAACCCGCTTTTTGCTGCACTGCAAAAACCGCGTTAAAACCCTTATCACAAAATTGGTGTCCTTGTTTATTTTTTCCAAGTCAAGGTGAAGCTGTTCCATTCCTTTCCTGTTGTCGGGCACCTTGAGAATTTCATCGCTAAGTTCGGAGCCAAAAAACCTTTTTGCCTTGCAGATTCGGCCATCAGGCCTTATCTCTTCCACGACAAAATCAGTGTACCTGCGCTTAAACTGGCCTCCAAGGCCCCTGCCCTTCGTAGAATAAAAGACTTCACCCATCTTTGAAAACCGCTACTTGTATCTGAGAATTGCGCCCACGCCGCCAAATCCGTTCAAAAACTGTTCGCCTTCGGCTGTTTCAGTGCTTATTATTTTGGTTCTTGCGCCAGTGCTGTTTGCCTTTTCCATTATCCAGTCCAGGTAATCCACTTGCTCGACAAGTTCGGCGTTAGGGCTTTTGCATTTGCTGCATTTGAAATCGTTTTCCTCAAACTTTGAAGGGTTTTTTACAACAATTTCCTCTTCTGAATTGCAGGCAGTGCACTTGAACTTGTAAACCCACCATTCGATTTCCTCGCTTACAAGCAGCGTATCCACTTTTCCGATTGTTAAATCTTCTTCAACCTGCTTGTTTCCATAGGCAGCAAGACCTGTTTTCACAATTGCTTCAAAAAACCTTTCAAGGTCCTGCCTTTCCTTGGTTATTTCCGCGTCTTTCAAAATTTCGCCGCTTTTTTGAACCATTTCCCTTATTCCTGACTCGTCTGTGTAGCTGACGTCAAGTGTTCCTATCAGCTTTGATTTAAGCCTGTGGTCCATGAGCTCCTGGTTCAAAAAATAGTTTTTGGTTATCCCGGGCCCTGAGACAATCAGGCCCTTGAGCTTGTCATTGTATGGTAGGAACATCTCGTTCATCTTTTCGCTTATGCGCTTGTAAAAGTCTTGTGCCGCCTCTTCGCGCAGCCTTTCGAAGCGGTGTGCGCTGTTGTGAGCGATTAGGCCGTTTGAAATGAAGTTGGGGGTTTTTACTGTTATATCGTACATTTTAGTTGGCAGATTAATTTTCTCAATTTTGTGTATCTTTATCGGCAAAAGCGGGATGTTGGCAATTGCCTTGAATTTTTTTGCAAGGCGTTTGTCTTTTATTTTCTCAATTATAGACTTTTGGAAAGTGTCTTTTCCCATCATTTTTTGGTTTCGGAAGAAATCTGAAACAGCTGGAAATGCCTGTGTGTTTAATCCATGGGATTCAAAAACCCTCCTTATTTCTTTTCCTGAAACAAAAACCGGCCTGACGCAGCTTCTGTTTTTTTTGCTGTTGGCAAGTTCTTTAAGCTTTCCTAATTTTCTTCGGAAAGAAAAGCCAATATGCGCTTCAAATGCTTTCAGCGACTGGCCTTCGGCTATATCTAAGGTAAACCGCCTGTTGTTTGAATAAGGGTTTCTTTTATTGTCATATTCGTGCACTGAGGAAAGTATGCCAAACCTAAGCAGGCTCATCTGAATTTGTTTTACAAGTGTTTCATTGTTCATTCCTGCTGAAAGCCTTCTTTTTGTCACATAACCTTCTGCATCAAACAAGCCTCTCAAAAACGCTGCTAATATCCTATTATCGCTTTTAAGTATTTTCCTTGGAATAGTTGAATCTCTTGCCTTGCTTGCCTCTGGAAACTCTTGCGTTATCATTCTTACAATTGGTTTTCCTTGGCATCTTAACTCATAATAGTTTTTGTCGGCCCTAAACCTCACTCTTGTCTTGGCATTAAACGCTTTTTTTAACAGTTTCTCATAAAAGAGCGCAGTTTCTTTTTCTCCCTCATAAAAACTTAATCGCTCGTCCTCCATATTTCCATCTCCGAGAAGATAGCCGATAATTTGAGCAAAGTCTTTCCCCAGCTCTGATGGCAAGCTCAAAATGCTCTTCGGCTTGCAAAATTCGGAAATGAATCCATCCATATCTATGCTTAAACCATTGCAAATTCTTTTCAAATAGCAGACTCTTGGATTAAATTTTCCTAATTCAAACCTGGATACAGAAGCCTGATGTACTCCGATTGTTTTGCCAAACTCCTTCTGGCTGAGCCCCAATTTTTTTCTTGTTTCAATAATTGCTTTGAGTCCTTTTTTTGAAACGCTGTAACTGTTGAAACAATTTGAATCAAGTTTTTGAACACGGGTTGTTACATGAACCCTTTCAGGCATTATAAGAAAGTCGTTTTCTTTCAACTCTTCTGCAGCCTTCTCTTCTATCTTGCCATGGTCCCAGCAAAAGAATTGGTGGTCTTTGGAACAGGCAATGGTTAGCCTGGGATGCCTTGTAATTATTTTTAACGCGTTGAATTTGTTTGCAGTCCACTTGTTTAAAATAAAAGAATCCTGAATGGAGTAATCTCCAAAGTCAACGCTTTTTACAGATGAAGGGTTTCCAACGGCCTCTATCCTAACAATGTTTCCGTCACTAAGCTGAACCAGGGAATCTCCCATAAGGCACTGGCCGCCTGCACGCGTTTTTCCTGCAACGCCGCTTGTAAAATGCCCCAAAACCTCGTACTTTTTTCCAATAAGAACTGCAATGGTTGCCTCGTTTTTGTCAATGGTTAAAAGGCCAAAGACCTCGGATGGCTGTGCCATTTCCCTCAATGGCCCGAGATGAAACTCTGAATCGCACCAGTAAAGCTTTACATTCAGCCTTTTAATCGGTTTGACTGTGAAAAGCTGTATGTCTGACTTGCCTTCCTTCTCCGAAACGTTTCCGCAAAAAACAACAAGGCCGTTTTTTGGAAGCTTGAAGTTTATTGTCTTCAAAAAGTTTTGAACCCGCCTTAGCGCGCCCTGCACGTTTTTCCTTGTTGTAGGGCTTTTTATGTTGCTGCTTTGCGAGGTTTCCTCTGTAAGCTGGCCCATGACTGTGCCGCGGTCTACATCAGGCGGCAGGTAAAGCGAAATCAGTTCCGTTCCCTTGCCCTTGAATTTGGCCAGGTTTCGCAGCTTCTTTTTGAAAACCGCCATGTCTGCCTCTGAAATCTCCTGTGCAGATTCCTTTACCATTGTTTTTTTTCACCAAAAAAGACAAAACGAAGCCAATATTTAAATAAGGCTTAACCTATTTAATAAAACAAAGCATTAAATTACTTCTTGGTTTTCGCAATGTTTGAAGGAATGTTTGAAATATTCAACGAGGAAAAAAAGGACGAGGAAACAGAAATAACAAGGCCTTCCCTGCAAAGCCAGCCCTATTCAACTCCTTCAAACGTTTATGTAATAAGCCTTGGCGGCTCGGTTCTCGTGCAAAACAAGCCGGACCTTGGCTCAATAAAGTCCATCTCCTCTGTTCTTAATGAACTCATTGCCCAGGGCAAAAAGCTTGTTGTCGTGGTGGGCGGAGGCAAGGTTTGCCGCGAATACGTGAATGCGGCAAAAGAGCTTGGTGCAAACAACTTTGAATTGGACGAAATTGGAATCAGGATAACAAGGGCGAATGCCTCGCTTCTAAGCCACTCTATTGAAAACGCGTTTCCGGAGATTTTGAGTGAAGTAAAAAAGGCCAGCGACGTTCTGGCCAAAGGCAAAACCCCCATATATGGGGGGCTGGTTCCTGGCTTTACAACCGATGCAGTGGCCGCGCTTTTGGCAGAATACCTTAACGCAACCTTTGTCAACGTGAGCAATGTTGACGGCATTTTCACAGCAGACCCTGCAGCCCATCCAACCGCCAGGCTGTACAGGGAGCTTTCCTATGACATGCTTCTTGAAATCCTTGCCAAAAACGCGATGAAGCCAGGGCAGAACCTGATTCTGGATTTGCCGGCTGCCATGGTCCTTAAACGAAGCGCCCTTACCGCCTTTTTCTTAAACGGCCAGAATCTCGAGAACTTCAAGGCAGCACTCCAAGGGCTTTCTTTCACTGGAACCATTGTAAGGCCTGATGCCCTTGAAAGCATTGAGGGCGACGATGAGGCCGCTGTGATTGCAAGGCCAAGGCGCAGTGCAGCAAAGCGCGCTTCCAGAACAAAAAGGAAAAAGCGCTCTAAAAAAGCCAAGCCAAAGTTTGATGACGACGAAGAAGAGCTTGACCCAGACAAAATTCGCTTTTAGCAGAGTTCGTCAAACTCGTATTCTTTCAAAGGCTTTTCTCCAAGGGCAATCAGGGCCTCTGTTGGGTTCAGTATCGGCTGCTTGTAGGACGAGGAGTCATCCAAAGCAATTCTTGGGCATGCAGTGCATACAATTGCCTCTGCCTTTAGGCCAAGCAAGTACTCTGGGCTTATGAAGTCTGATGCAACAAGCAATGCCTTTTTTCCCTTTGCCTGAAGCTTTTTCTTAATCTCTTCTGCCAAACGCATTTTCTGCTGGCCTTTTTTGGTGGAAACCCATATGGCGACAAGTTTTGCCTGCTTGGCTTTTTCAATCATTGCAATCCGTTTCCTCAAAAAAAGCTCTTTCTTGACGTTGAGCTCTGTTAACTGTTCTTCAACCCCGTTGAGGAAAAAAACAGGCTTTTTTGCCGCAAAGCCAAGTCCCAGTGCATGGAACAGCCCGTCTCCGTAAAACGCCACTGCTTCTGATTTTCCTTCAAGAGCTTTCACGCAGCTGTAACTGCAGCCCAGCACAGTGCATTTTCCCTGAACAGAAATGCCTTTCTTTTCCAAAATTTTTTCAACAAAACCCAAATGGTTTAGGTATTGGGTTGTCGAGAACAGCGCCACTTTTTTAAAACCGGCTTTTTCCAATTCCTTGGAAAGCTTATCTGCAAGACCTGAAACAGATTTTTCATCTACATCGTATTTGACTGGAACATACGCTGTTTCAATGGCGTGCTTTGCCACAAACCTTTCATGCCCAAAGTGAACCAGCAAATCCAGGCCAAGGGCCTTTGCTTTCCAGTCCGCGATGTCGCAGGCCCCAAAACAGGGGTCTATGAACGTAAGAGCCAGTGCCCCTGTTTCTTTTTCAATGGCTTCCGCTATTTTAGGGGCCTGTGTTTTCATGCCCTCTGGAACCTGAACGCCGACCTTTTTGGCCTTTCTTTTTTTGATTTCTTTTATTGCTTTGCCTGAATCGAATTTCATAAAAAATCTCTTCCCTAAAAAGCCTTTTTAATGGAACTTTATTCCATTGGCTTCATTCCAAGAATAAGCTTTTTTTCCTCTATGAGAACGGTTTCCCTGACTTTTTTCACTGCATCGATGTTTGCTGAAACGCTGTCTATTCCGAATTTAACCAGATGCCTGACCATTTCGGGCTTTGAGGCCGCCTGGCCGCAGATGCTTGTCTTGACCTTTGCTTTCCTGCATTTCTTTATGACGTGCCCAATGCTTCTCAAAACAGCTGGATGGAGTTCTGTGAAAAGCCCCTGTATTTTTTCGTTGTTTCTGTCTATTCCGAGGGTAAGCTGTGTCAGGTCATTGGTTCCGAAGGAAATGAAGTTTATTCCCTCTGCAAGGATTTCGTCTATGGCCCAGACAGAGGCAGGGGTTTCAACCATTACCCCGAATTCGACTTTTTCTGAATCCGGGTCCAGGCCAACTTCTTTTGCCATTTTTTTGGCTTTCTTCACTTCTTGGGGGCTTTGCACAAATGCAAGCATTACCCCTATGTTTTCATAGCCTTCTTCTATAAGCTCTTTTATTGCTCTGAATTGTGATTTCAGCATTTCCGGCGTGTCAAGGTCCCTTCTTATTCCATGCCAGCCAATCATTGGGTTGTCTTCTTCAGGCTCTTTTGCCCCGCCTTCCAGTTCGCGGAATTCGTCTGTTCTTGCGTCAAAGGTCCTGTACCAAACAGGCTTTTTTTGGAAAAGGTCTGCAACCTTTTTTATTCCCTCTTTCACTGCCTTTACGAGCTCTTCCTGTTTTTCCTGCCTTATGAATTCCGCTGGATGCATTCCGCTTGCCGTTATCATGTGCTCTGCGCGAAGAAGGCCTACGCCGTCTGCCCCTGTTTTTGCGGCCTGTTCTGCTGCCTCAGGCAGTGCCACATTAACTTTTACAAGTGGGGCGATTTTTTTGATAAGGTCTTCTATTTCCTTGCCCTCTTTTTCCCGGTCTTCTTCTGACATGCCCTCAGCTTTTTTCTGCCCATATTCTTCAACAAGGTCTTCTGCTTCCTCTCTGGCTTTTTCAACCAGTTCGTCGCGTTCCTCTTCAACCCTTTGGGAAAGCTCTTCAACCATTGCCGTTTCTGCCGGCTTTTCCTTTTCAGCCTTTTCTTCAGGCTTTTCCTTTATTTCTTTCCCTAAAACTTTTTCAATTTTGTCAAAGTCTGTTAAAGCGACTATTTCCTGGGTTTTTTCTTCCGGTTTTTCCACTTCTACAACGCCTTCATAGACTATGCCGTCGTAGCCGTTTACTGTAACCTTGTCGCCGTCTTCCAAGACCTCTGTGGCTTTTTCTGTTCCCACAACGCAGGGAATCCCGAGTTCTCGTGAAACGATGGCTGCATGGCATGTTACCCCGCCCTGGTTTGTTATTATTGCCCGGCTTTTTTTCATTGTTGGAACCCAGTCAGGGCTTGTCATTGGCGCTACAAGAATTTCCCCTTTTTGGACCTTTGAAATCTGGGAAACGTTTCTAACAACTTTGGCTTTTCCTGCTGCAACTCCAGGCGAGGCAGCCAAGCCGTTCAAGATAGCCTTGTCCTTAAGGCTTTCAAGCTGTTTTTGCCTTTCCTCTTTTGTTGCGCCTTTTCCTCTAAGGCCCAGCGTTGTTATAGGCCTGCTTTGCACTATGAAGATCTCTTTGTTTTCAACCGCCCACTCGATGTCCTGTGGCTTCTTGTAATGGTTTTCAATTTGCTTGCCGAGTTTTGCAAGCTTTACAATCGTTTTGTCGTCAATTTTTTGCTTTCTTGCAATTGAACCGGAAAGCTTTTCCTTTACGTTCTCTTTTCCTTTCTTCACGATCTTGAAGGACTGCTCGTGGACCTTTTTTTCAATTACCTTAAAAGACCCTTTGTCAATGGTGTAAGTGTCAGGCGTAACGCTTCCTGAAACAATTGCTTCACCTAAACCAAAGCCTGCTTCTATAACAATCTTTGTTTCGTCGCCTGTTGGTTCTGCGGTGAACATTATGCCTGACTGTTGGCTGTTCACCATTTTCTGCACAACAACGGCTATGCCGACCTCCTCTGTTGAAAAACTGTGTTTTTTTCGGTAGTATACTGCCCTTGCGGTGAAAAGCGAGGCCCAGCACTTTTGAACAGTTTTAACCAGCAAATTCCGGCCCTTTATGTTCAGGAATGTTTCCTGCTGTCCTGCAAAGCTTGCTTCAGGCAGGTCTTCTGCTGTTGCACTGCTTCTGACTGCAACGAATTCTGCTTCAGAACTTGTAAGCCAGCCTATTTTTCTTTCACCAAGCTTGCCGTAAGCGCTTCTTATTTCGTTTTCAAGCTGCTCAGACATCGGCGTATTTAAAATAATGTTTCTTACTTCCTCACTTGCCTTTCCAAGCTGGTCCGTGTTTTCAACATCTATTGCATCGATTTTTTTTACGATTTCCTGCTTTATTCCTGTTTCCTCAAGATAGCGAAAATAGGCCTGTGCTGTTACAACAAAGCCTGGTGGCACGGGAAAATTGTGGTTCGCCATTTCACCCAAAGAGGCTCCTTTTCCGCCAACGCTTGGAATGTCCTTTATTCTTATTTCACGAAACCACTGTATGCTGGGGGCTTCCATTCCAATGTCTTGCATGCTAAACCTATTAGAGAACTGCGTTTTTGTTTAAATACTTATTTAATTTGGGGCCATAATCGGACAGGAAGGAATAAATAGGAATTCAAACATCTTTTTTGCTTATGAGAAAGTTCAAAACCACGCCGCAGAAGAAATTGGTTGGAATGCTTATTTTGTTCGTGTTCATTCCCCTTTTTCTGCTCTGGTACATTGTTTTTTTTCTTGACAACAAGCCAAAGCCAGACACCTTAATTATTCTTGGGGCCTGTATTGTTCTTGGATTGTACTTTTACAGGCGTTACAAAAAACAGATTGACGCGCTTACAGGAGTAAAACCTGTTCTGCAGGAACCCCCTGCATCAGAGCAAACCGAAGAAGAAGTTGAAGAGGGCCTTTCAGAAGAGTTGGATTAAGCTGTGAACAAAAAACAAAAATAGCGCTACTTTTTTTCCTCTTTTTTGTCCTTGCTTTTCTCTTCCTTTCCTGCGTCCTTCCCAGCAGGCTTTTCGCCTTCCTTTTTCTCAGGGGCTTTTCCTTCTTTGCCTTCTTCCTTGGCTTCTGCTGCCTCTGCTTCCTTGGCTTCCTGTTCGGCCTTTATGATATCCCTGGTTTTCTTAGGCCTTGTTCCAATGCTTTCAACATCGGTGCCAGCCCTTATGGAAAGCTTTGCCGCAATTTTTGCATTTGCTCGCTCTAACCCTTTTTTTGCAATCTGCACATGCGGTTTGTCCACCAGAACAGATATTATTTTCTGCCCAGGCCTTACCCTTATGGCTCGGCCAATGTTTCTTCCAAAGCTGTGGCTCATTCCCTGCGAAACACGGTCTGCTCCCGCGCCCTGAGCCTGCTTGTTTTCTCTCAGAACCTGGAAAGGGTATGCCCTTATTTTAATGAAATAGCCGTCTTTTCCCAAATGCTTGTTCAAATAGCGGTTTATGGCCATTCTTACGCTTTCAATCGCGTTGTCTCGGATTTGGCAGTGTTCTTCCACAATTAGGTCCAAAACATGGGAAAATTCCTTTGTTCCATTGCCCATGTTGAACTGCCTTGTTCTAAGGCCTGGGATCGCTCCAACATAGCTTTTTCTATGCACTTTTACAGCAAACCTGCTGAAAGCTCTGTCTTTCTTGCTGCTATAGCATCTTCCTGGCCTTAAACCCATAAAAAAAACACTTTCCAATGAATTGCTTTTAAAACCCTAAAAGTAGGCTTTCTTATTACAAATAATTGCCTTCGAAAGGCTTTAAAAAGCTTGCCAGAAACCTTTTTTTTTGGCTTACTTCTTGCCCTTTTTTTCATGAACCCTGCCCATGAACTCGAGCCTTTTCTGTATTGCAAGCATTACCGGCGTGTCATCAATTCTCCTCAAGTAGCCTTCAACAAGCTCCTGTATTGGAACGCCTTCCTGGGCGCTTATCCTGATTATGCCGTCTGCAATAACCATTGCCCTATGGCTGGTGTTCTTGGTTTTTTCCAAAAGCTCCCTTGTTTTTCGTTCAGCTCTTTCCCTTCTCTTGCCATGGTTTTTTAAAATTGGCGCTTTCTTCGACCTTGACCTGCCGCTTACACCGCCTTTTGCTGCTCTGCCCGGCCTTCCAGGCCTTCTTGCTTTTCCACGATGCCTTGTCATTGAACCGCCTGAAAAAGTACTGCGCTTTTCAAATAAAAGCTTTTGCTCTAGGCAGGGGCACAAAAATTGAAGCTTTCAAAAACGCTCTTTTAAATAAGTTTTCAACTCAATTCAATGCAAATGAAGCAAAGCCTTTCAATCGGCATAACCAGCCAAAAAAAAGGCTGGGCCCGCATCCTTGAACAGGAAGGCCTGCATTACTACAAGGCTTCTCTTCACAGAGCTCCCAGCATTGAAAAGTTTGCAGCCATAATCCTTAACAGCAGCCTGAACAAAAGAGAGCTTGAAAATATCCATTCCTACGCAAAAAAAGGTGGCACAGTTGTTTCAACACCTAAAGCAGCAAAACAGCTTCTTCCAAAACTTGAATTCGCTTTCGAAAAGGTAAGGCCGGTTCACCCTAAAGGAAAATTTTTCCACGGCGCAGGCTTTCTATGGCTTGACCAAAGGATATCGGTTTTCCCGTTTCATGCAAAAGGCAAGCCCTTTGAAGAAAAAATAGGAAAAGGCCTTGTTTTGGTTCTGCCATTTGACCCAAATTTCGCAACCTTGGAAAAAGGTTTTGAGCCAAGGGCCTTTTACTCCAAAAAGGCTTTTCCAAAAGAGCTGGCTTCAAAGACAAGCAAGGCAGCAGTCCGCGTGTTTGTAAGAAATTCCTTAATGCACTTGTTTGAATTCAGAAACATTCCGTTTGTGCAGCTCTGGCACTACCCTAAAGAGTTCCAAAGCGTTTTCTGCTTTCACGTCGATTTGGATTTTGTGGACCAGGACACCATTGAAGCAGTTAACCTGTTTAACAAAACCAGAATTCAGCCCTTTTGGTTCGTTAACATCAAAGCCGCCCAAACAAAGGAAAAAAAAGCCCTCAGGGCCGCAGTAGAACAAAAGCTTGTTGGCCAGCATGGCTTTGAGCACAAGTGCTGGCCAAACGACGAAAAAAAATCAAAGCAAAACGTCTTAAAGGCCCACAAGGCCCTTGAAAAACTCGGAGTGAAAAGCAGGGCATTCTCTGCTCCAAACGGAGTCTGGGCTGAAGGCATTGGCTCGGCGCTGGAAAAGCTTGGATACGATTTTGGAATAGCGTTTTCCCTAGACAACGATAACCTGCCTTTTAACCCAATAATAAAAGAAAAGGAGTCAAAAACCCTGTTCATTCCAACACACCCTGTGTGCATTGGCCTGCTTAAAAAATATGACTTAAACCAGGAAGAGATTTCCAACTACTTTCAAGCAGTTATCCAAAGAAACAAAAAGGCAGGCCTGCCAATAA
>CAZMUN010000011.1:0-32465 GCA_964569815.1 uncultured archaeon | reverse complement strand
TGACGGAACAAGGCAGCAACCAATGATAAAACTCGGCTCAAGCCCATCAGCATACTCAAGCAAACACACATACGGAGGAGACAGCAACTTTGCAAACATTGGCATAAGCGGAACCCTTTTCGGAACAAAAACAGGCGGAGACTTGAATATAGGAGCAGGGCTGGCTGCAACAGGAAACATCAAAGGAGAAAAATTTGTCTCAAACGACGCAAACTCAGCATACGGAACAAACGCAGTAGCACTAGGCTCAGGAACAACCGCATTCGGAGACTATAGTGTGGCAATGGGCTACAACACAACAGCAAGCGAAAGCTACAGCACGGCAAGGGGGTATTACACGACAGCAAGCGGATATTACAGCACAGCAATGGGATGGTACACAACAGCAAGCGGAAACGCAAGCACGGCAATGGGCGACAGCACAACAGCAAGCGGAAACGCAAGCACGGCAATGGGCTACGAAACAACAGCAAGTGATTATGGCTCTTTATCATTTGGATACAACTCTTGGGCTGCTGGTAGTTTTGAAAGCAGTGGCCTTGGTTCTCTTGCTGGAGGGTACATAGATTCAGACTGCTGTCCCCCTTCCAATTGGGGAAACATATTATCAAGCGGGAACGGAAGCGTTGCATTGGGGTATGCTTCCCAGGACAACACTCTTAAAGCAGCAGGGGACGGCGCAATCGCCTTGGGCTACAACGTGCAGGCTTTGGGGGAGGCAACAGTCACACTTGGAAAAGACATTATCTGCTCTGCGCCAAACATGGTTTGTGCAAATGACTTGAATGCGGCAGGCGACGCAAACTTTGCGGATGCAATCTATGTCAATGGTTTTATTTTTGGAGGAGACCCTGGCTCTGCAGGAGGAGACAGCATTGGAATAAGAGGGACACTAGATGTAGTTGGAACCAATGCATTTGGCCAGGTTGCTGAATTTCATGACGGAACGGACACTGTCTCAATTTTGGACGGAACATGGGCCATAGATGTTGTAGGCAATGCCCAAGTGCAGGGAGATATGGATATCACAGGCGACTATTATGTGTCAGGTGTTGCAGGCGAAAACAACTCTTATGTTGACGGAGTTGATTCGCAGATCGACTTTACTGGCGGCATTGCAACAGGGATTTCAACTGCTTATGATGCAAGGCTGATGGAACGCGTAAAAGGAATTGGCGGCAGCGCTTTGGAGTTCTTTGAAGGGATTGAGCCAGTGCGCTTTTACTGGAACGAAGCAGGCTTGGAACAGTTTCCAAGGCCGGAAGAGCACACCAAGGAAATGATTGGCTTCAAAGCGCAGGACTTTTCAGCAAAACCGGGCCTATTGGTGGAAGACGGCAACTATATAACATACAACAGGAACTACTTGCAGGCAATGATGTTTAAGGCAATAAAAGAGTTAAAGGCAGAGAATGACTTGCTCAAGGAAGAAATTTGCAGGCTTAACCCCGAATCAGAGATATGCTGAGGTTTTTTTGGATGAATTTTTTGAAGCCGAACTTTGAGAAAGAGGATGCAGTCAAAACAGGGCGCTTTCTCTTGTACTTTGTTTTGATTTATTTGGCGTTTTCATTTGTTTTGCAATCGGTAATTGGCTTGGAGGCAGTAGAGCTATGGGTTGCGGGAAATGTTCTGGGCATGCTTAACGCATTCGGTTATGCAGGAACTGTTTCTTTTGAGGAAACCGCGTTGGTTTCATTGGAAGCAGGGCCTGTTATCCAGATTTCAGAGCTTTGCACTGGAATGATGGAGTTATTCATAGTAGTGGGGGCAATTATTGCTTCGATTGGAATAAGCTGGAGAAGGCGCTTGGTTGGCGCGGGAATTGCAGGAATTGCAACAATTTTGTTCAACCATGCAAGAATTGTTTTCACTTCCCTGCTTATTCTTGGAACCGAGGACATGGCTGTAATCAGTTTCACGCACAATGTTTTGTTCAGGTTGTTCCTTTTTGTGGCAGTGGCAGGCCTTTACATTGCCTGGTTTTACCGGGCTGCTTCAAAGGAAATGGCTTTGGTTAAGAAAAAGTAGGCTGTTTCTTCAAGCCAAGTTACTGAAAACAGCGTTTTTTTTTTCAGGAAGGGCTTGCTTTTACAGCAGGGTTTTTTTCAGGCCTTTAAATTCCCGCAACCAGGGCTTTTTTTGGTGTTTTTGAAATAATTACTTTAATATATTAGTTTGCTCTTTTCTTATTCGGCCTTTTGGCAAAAAAAAGCCTTTTTTGATAAAGGTTAAATAGTAGTTAAACCGCAAAATTAATTGGGAAAAGTAAAAAAGTGAACATGGCATGATTTCAGAAAGGCTTTCCGAAGTTTACAGCAATTTGGAAGAAAAATATTATGGCTTGCTGGATTTTTTGGACGAAAAAGGAGTTCCTGTTTATTCCTACAACGATTTTTTGGAGGACCGTGGCCTTCCTGCCTTTCCGATAACCGTTGCCTTAATTGTTTTGCTTTTGGCCGCAGTTTACGGCCTTCTCTTTGTAGGAAACCTTGTGAGCCCTGAAATAACTTTGACTTTCTCAGACCAGTTTGATGACGTTGTTTCATCTGTAAGCGTAAGCGTCAAAGACAGCCAGGGCAACATTTTGTTAAGCCCTGAAAGCGTTTCAAACGGGGAAAGCGTAAGGCTTTCGGGAATTCCTCTCGGAACAGAGGTAACTGTTGCTGCAGAAAAGCAGGGCTTTAAGCAGGCGGAGCAAAAAATGGTTGTAAGAAAAGATGACCATAAGCTGGCAATCGCTTTGGAACGCGAGTATGAGGCAATTGTTGCAAGGCTTTTGCTTGTGGATGCTGACACAGGAGACCCGATCCAGGGAGCCAGTGTAACAGCCGAATGGCGGGGCATTACCAAAACAGGGGTAAGCGACGGCGAAGGCCGAGTTGAGCTTACAGGCATTCCATCCAATGTAGATGTCTTTGTTACAATCACTGGAGACGGGTATGAAACCACTTCCTCAAATTACCTTTTTTATGCAGAACAGGCCAAGACCATTAGCCTTGTGGCAAGCAGTGCAAGCCTTTCCGGCAGTTCCAAGCTGCTTGTAAGCGTTGTGGATGAAGAGGGAAACCCTGTCAACAGTGCAAAGGCCGAAATTTTGGACAGGTCCACTGACACGCCGATAGAGGAGCGAACCCTAACTGAAAGCGAGGGCGTTTTCACAATCTCAAAAGGAAAAAGCATCAGGCTTGTTGTGAAAAAAGACGGCTTTTTGCGTTATGATTCTCTGGAGACAGGGGAAAGCAGGACAATGCGTTCAGATGACGAGCTCTGGCCGGTTATCCTGAAAAAGGGCGGCTCAATGCTTGTTGTAAGCGTTTTGGCAGGGCAGGTTCCATTGGAGGACGCAGTTGTACAGTTGTATGATTTGGAGGGCAACCTTGTTGATTCAAGCATAACAGGTTTTGGCGGAAGCGTTGACTTCACAAACCTTGAGCCTGTTGAATACTATGTTACGGCCTACAAGCAGGGCTTTTTGCCTTCACGCGAAAAGGTAAATGTTGCAGGCACTGAGTCTGTTTCATTCAGCATTGAGGCAGCCGACACAAGCAACAGCAGCTATGTCGGCATAAGCGTCTTGGATGCCTACAAGGCCATGGCTGACAACGCAGACTTGTTCTTTTACGAAAAGGTTGACTCAGAGATTGTGCCTTTGGGAATCCCGTCTTTGAAAACCGATGTAAGCGGCTATGCAAGCATTAAGGCAAGGCCTGGCACAATGCTTGTTGTTGAAGCAGTAAAAGATTTGCAGGAGGGCGTGGGAGAAAAGCTTGTTGAGGCAAACAAGGAAAACCAGCTTGTGATAGAGCTTTCCAAGCCAGTGAATGTAGTCGAATTGCAGGTTTTGGATGCGGAAGGAAATCCGGTAGCAGGGCTTGTTACAATTGAAACTGTTTCAGGCGAGATTTTGTTTGAAGGCGAAACAGCTGACGGCCGCGTGTTTTTTGACAGCGAGGGAAACAATGACGTGGTTGTAAAGGTTACGACTGCTGACGGGGAAACCTTTTCCCAAAAGGTTAGCTTGGCTGGCCGAGGTCTTGTACAGGTAACATTAGGAGAGGGTGCAGCAGGCATTGCCCCAACCATTACTTTTACTGGCATCTTCAACGAATTCGGGGAAGAAGTTGAAGGAATTGGCTTGGGCGAAGATTATTGGCTTGGGTTTTCAACAAGCTGGCCTGCAGGCATTGAAAAGGGCGGAGTGCATGTAAGGGCTGGCTCTGACAGCATTGAGTTCGTTGACTCGCAGGAGATCGGCATAACAGGCTTTGAGGCCACAACCAGCGACTACTTTTATGGGCAAAGCTACCAGCCTTTGCCAGAGCCAGGAAACGAGACAGCCGACAAGCAGAACATTGGAATGCCTGGCCAGATGAACAAGCTTTTGGAGCTCTACTTTGAGGCCCCTGAGAACAGTGTTGTGTTCAAGGTAAGGGCGAGGGCAAACCCTGTTACAGCAAAGGAAAAGGTCGAGGTTCATTTCCGGGCTTGGAGTGAGGCAGGCGGAGCATATTTTAGGGCGCCGTTGGATTCAGAGCTTGGAGAAGAGCGGTATGTTGCAACCAAAACAGGGTTTTATGCGGAAACAAGCCAGGTTGAAGTGCCCTTGTCTGTTACTGATGCGGAATGCCAGGACGACCTTTGCGCAAACTATTTCTTTGTGTTGCCAAACGGCCTCTACGTGGAAAAGCAGGAGTTCAAGGCAGTAACGGAAGAGCTTTACGCTTTGGAAATCGATTTGACTGCAAAAAAGCCTTTGAACGTTACCCTAAAGCTTGACACAGATAAGGCCTCGCCAAAAATAAAGTTCACGGGCTATGAAATAGACAACTTTGTTGACCAGCAAACCCAGGAGCCAATGCCGCCTGAAACAGGCCTGTCAGGGCAAGGCTATGCCGAGTTCGGGCCAGAGGAAGCCCTGGTTTCAGAAGAAAACCCGTTAGGGTTTCGCACAGGCAGTGAAACAACGTCTTTAACGATTTCAGGGCTTGGGGTAAGCCAAGACAGGAGCAGGAAGGTAAGGGCCTATTTCAAGGGCGTTGAAGAGGGCACCGGAAAAATAATGCTGCAGAGCATTGGGGAAGGCGTTTTATCAGAGGAATTCGTTTTCGAGGTTGAAAGAAACAAGGAGCTTGTTGCAAGCCTTGCTCCAAAAGAGCCAGGGCCAGGGGAGGCTTTCACTGTAACTGTTTTGGACGGGGAAGACGGGTCATATGTTGAGGAAGCAAGCGTGAAAATAAAAAACAAGCAAGGCGAAGTCGTTAACTCGTTGGTTGGAAGCGGAAGCACAAGGCGCGGGCACAACGGCGAGTACTACTTCAGGACAGGCTTGAAACCAGGGTTTTACACCATTGAGGTAAGCGCGTCAGGATACAAGACAGCTGAACTTGAACTGCTTATTGCAAGAGACGGTCTTTTGAAAATGCAAAGCCCGATAAAAGTTGATATCGAAAAAGAGGAAAGGCAAAAAACGGTTTCTGCCGGAATCCATAACACGGCAAAGGAAGCAGTTGAAAGCCTTACCTATGAAATAGAAAAAGACGGAGACTTCCCAGAAGAGTTTGCCGTTACTGTTACAATGCCTGAGGCTGTGCCAGCAGGCCAGGACATAACTGCGAGCATTCAGGTTGTTGTAAACTTGAATGATGAAAGCGCAGAAGACCTTTACGGGGAAGCAAACCTTGTTTTGTCAGGAATGGTTGCAGGAAACTATCCAACAACGACAACCGCAAGGATTGAAATAAACTACAACAAGCCCTTGGAAGAGGACTGCCTTTACTTTGACAAAGAGCACCTGCTTGTGAAAATGATTGGCCGTGCCGGAAGCTCTGCTTCGGAAGAATTCGAGGCGGAAAACAAGTGCGGGGTTCCATTGAACCTGAAGGCATCTGTTGAGGAAAGGGTAAAAGACCCGAATTTGGCAGTCACGGTTTCGCCGCTAAGGCTTGAAAAGAATGCAGTGGAAACAGTTACAGTGAAAGTAAGCAACAGAATCGACAGAATGTACAACGTCCAGGAAAGGCGCGACTACAAGCTCAAGTTTGAGTCAAGCCAGATTGCAAAAACCATTCCTTTAAGCGTTGAATTGTGGAACCCGATGACCAACCTGGCTTACCCGCCAAGCGTTTCGCTCTGGATGGTCCGCGCAGCCCAGGAAGAAACAGCCTATGCCCAGGCCCCGCTGCAGGTTTACAACAACGGGCCGATTCCAGTAACCGCATTCAGGATGGCAGTAACTCCTGAAGCACACATGCAGGGCATTACGGCAGGAATAAAGCCCGCTGTCGCAGTCTCAGGGCAAAACCCTTACGCTTACGGCAACACCTACAGCCAGTTTGGCTATGGAAACCAGTACGGCCAGGCACAGGCCTCTGCCTCATATGGAACAGGGACGCCAACTGCTTTAGGAGGCAGCCAAGGCATAGGAAGCCAGGGCTATACAGCAGGAGCCGAGCTTTCAGGCATAACAATAAACCCGCACAGCCCTCTGACGCCACAGCGCGTTGTTTACGCTGAATCTGAAAGGTCTGAAGCCCTGCAAAAGCCGGGACAGGGCTGGATCCAGTACATTGGCGTTATCGCAGGGAGAATGTACCCTGATTTGGGCCGAACATCATTGGCAGTGAACTATTCAGGCGTTAAATGCCTTGAAGCCCAGCTCTTGGACAGCGCAACCTTTACAAGCACAGAGGTAAGCGGGGGAACGCTTGAAAGAAACGTAAAGGTTGCAAACAAGTGCGGTGAGCCAGTAAGGCTTACAGGAAAGCTTAACCCGGAAACGGTTTTGGGAAACGCCCTTGCAATCAGCCCTCCAATAACCTTGCCTGCAGGGCAGTCTGCAGACGTAAAGCTTATTTTGATAAAAAGCCAGGAAGCCAACAGGGAAGCAACAATAGCCATTCAAGGAATTTTGGTGGCACACAACCAGCCGATTGAGTCAAACAAGATTCAAGTCAGGCTAAAGCTTGGAAAGCTTGCAGCAACAGCAGAAGGCCACGCAACAGGAAAAAGCGCAATGCCTGTCTGCGAAGACGAGGACGCGCCGGCAAAAATGCTTGCATTCCCAATCCTTTCAGAGGACTGCGGAAACGGGTACTGTGACGCACAACAGCTTGGGGAATACCTTACAGAAAAGCTTGACAACATAGTCAAAATGGCCAAAGGAAAAGTAGGCCGTTCCAAAAACCAGGCCTCAATGTACGGAAGGTGCGCAAACCAGCACTACTGCGATTTGCAGGACTTGGGGATTTTAACAGACCCCTTCCCAGTGTTTTTGCAGCTTGACACCATGACAGAAGACGTTTTGTCAAAAGCCCTGAAAGAGGAAAGCAAAACCGAGATCAAAGACGATTACCTCATAGTCCAGGGCCAGAAAAGCGTTGAATCAATCGGCGATTCTGGCTTTGACTTTGGGCAAATCAACTTGGGGGGAATTTTTAAGGGCTGCGGAAAGTACCTGGTAAAAATAGAGGGAGCAATGCGGGTAGACAACGGAGAAATCCTTGTTTTGGATGACTCAAGAAACTTCATGTTTTCAGTCAACATAACCCAGGAAAGGGTTGACACAGACGAATGCCTGCACTTAATCCAGAACGTGTCAAACTTTTTGCCAGTAGACGAAGGCTTCACCATTGAGCAAAACCACCACGCCTGGCCAGGATTTGTTGAAGGCGGCTCAGAATTTGGAGATTTGCCAGAAGAGTTTGCCAAAGAAATGTTTGGAAATGCAGAGGGAAGGCATGCCCCAATGCTTGGGTCAGAAAGCAACAAACTCAAGCTGGTAAAAGGGGATTCAGGAGGCGGCTTGCTAAAAATAAGGATTGCGAAAACAGGCAGCCCGGAAAAGCAGAAAACTGTTTACGCTCACGTGCCATCAGAGTTCTCGCCGGAAAACACGAAAATGGCTAGGGAAATAGCAAAAGCATTGAGCTCATTCAAAGCACACGCTTTTTCAGAGGGCGATTGCTGGGGCGAGGACGAAACAGGCCAATACATTGTCATGAAAAGCTTCACAGACATCGAAGAACTGTACGGAAAGCTTAAAATAAGCGGCGACAAAACAATGCGCATAAACAACAAAGAGCAATGCATTGACCTCACCATCTCAAGCAAGGTAGCAGAAAAGGTTACATTCAACACCACTTTCCTGGACCAGGGAAACAAGCAAACTGGCATAGAATACGTTGCAATAAAAGACGAAAAAGGCAGCACTTTGCTGGAAATGAAGGCAAACAAAAACATTTCAGTCGGAAAAGAATTAGAGCTTACAAAAAAAGGAACAGCAAGCCTCCAGGCACCAAATCCAGGAACAGGAAACAATCCAGTGGCATCAAACCCGCCAGGGGGCCAGCCAACAGGAAACCAGGCACAGCCGGCAGGCAACAATGAACCAGAGCAGCCTTCAACACCTGCAGGCGACTACTCAGCCAAATTCAAGTTCTGCATAAAAGGCAGTGACCGCTTTGCTCTTGCAATGGAAAACGTTCCAGAAATAAGCGTTATAGGAATAAGCACTGCTGGCACAAAAGAACAGGACCGAAAAACAGAGCCGCACAAAGTCAAAATCGAGGTCTGCGGCATACACCCAAAAGAGCTGGTGAAAAAAATCGTTGAAAGGGAGAAAAACCTAAAGCCAGGCTCTGAAGAAACCTATTATGCAACAGTTGGCTGGAAAGGCAACCCGGAACCGCCAGAAACGCTTAGCGCAAACAAGCTGCGAAGAATGATTGCATTGGAAGAAGCCCAAAGCGGAATGGTTCCTGATCCGACAAGCGTTCCAACCAAGGGCCTGACCCCATATGAGGAAAAAATGCAGGGCCCTAGGGCCAAAAGCATTGGAGCATACTTTGCAGGCTGCGCTCCAGTGGCATACTTCACGCCATGGGGCAGCGTTATATTTGACTGCGCCCTGCCAGCAGCATGGGCATTGCTTGACGTGTTTGACGCAACAGCCAGGATAAAGGACACAATAGTTGGATGGGTTAAAAGCATTCTTGGACCGCTTGCAGACGTTGTAATTGCACCAATATTGAATGGAATAAGCAAGCTGTTTGGCGGGGACGGCGACCTGAGCTTCACCGGCTCCGGGGAACCAGACCCATACGCTGGCGCGACAAACAAGGAAGAACTGGCTGAGCAAAACTTCAACGAGCTCTTAAACGGAGCCTATGCTTCAGGCGGCACATACCACTTAATTCAGGGAATGAAGGCAGCAGGAACAACCGTAACCTCGTCTTCGGCACGTGCTTTGCTTGGAAGCTATCACGTTACATCAGCCAACGGCCTTGCCAGGGCAGTAGGCCCAAACAAGATATTTGACCAGTTTGCGGAAGAATTTGTTGCCAAAAAAGTTCCAGGGCTTCCAACGGCTACAGCCAACAAGCTGAGGGAAGAGCTTTCAAGAAAGGCAAGGGAGGAAGCAGAAGCCCTCCTATTCGAAAAGGGCACAGTAACAGGCCGCTACACAAGGCTAAAGCCAAACGTAAGAGGAAAGCCTTTGGCCGAAATAGCTGAACAGGCCATAAACAACTCTTATGCAAAAAGCCAGTCCCAGTTTGATGACATACTGGGAAGCGTTATGGACCGAACTCTGACTGGAGGCGATCCTGCAGAGATTGCAAAGCTTAGGAGGGCAATTCAAAACAGGACAGACGCAATTTTTGACACCAGGAGAATGGCTGACGATGTAATGAGCGGCTTGAGAAATGAATCGCTTGATGGTTTGACCGACAGGCAGCTGAAAGACCTCCTTAAGAGGCGCATGATTTCGGCAATGGAAGCAGACAGGGAAGTTGCAGAAGAGCTTTGGACAAGCTTTGGCTCAAGGCAGGCTTTTGAAGATGAAATCAGAAGAGCTGTAAATGATACTTGGACAAAAACAACCAGGGGAAAGTCGATGACAGACTTGTTTGACGAAATTGGGCAAACTGCCAGAAGAAATGGGTTGAGCACAAAAGGGAAATCGTTTGGCCAGATATTTGACCAGCTTTCTTCTGCTGAAAAAGCAAGGTTTGCAAACGAGCTAAGCCAGACCATGGAAAAATCGGTAAATGATTCAGTGGGCAGGTTCAGCGCCAGAAACAACAAGCTTATTTACAGAGGTTTGAAGAAGGAGGTCAATGAACAGCTCGTCACAAAGATGGGCACAAGCTATGCTGACGATGCTGGAAAGATTGTAAAGCAGGGGCTGGACAACCCCAAGTTTTTGACCAAGCTGGGCAGGTTTGCAAAAGGGCTTGGAGGCGGCATCCTTGCAGGCGTGGCCGCAAATGCTGCAGGAATGCTCTTGCATGGCCTTTACTGGGACAATGTTCCGGAAGTGGAAGCAGATGCCGAACTCAAGACCACTGAATTGGTGAATGTTTTGGATGCAGATGGCACTGTTATTGGAACAAAAGAGGTTCAGTCTGATGTCGAGCTGTTAAAGCACCAGTCTTACAAGATTGTGATAAGCAAGGGCCTTGACAAGAAAGCGAACACGGAGATAACGCCAATAAGGACACAGGAACAGTATGAGGAAATGTTCAAGGCAATCAAGGACAAGCCGGAAAGCAATTGGAATACAGACTGCACCAATTACGCCAAGCAGCCGGTAAAGCTTTTGATGGGTACGCTGGCGCCAACCGCAACAACCGGGGCAGGCGGAAATGTAAAGCAAGAGCATGCAGTTGCCTACATAAACAACGAGGAAATAATACGCTATTATGCTGACCAGTATGCTTTGGCAGAGGAACTCATTATAGCGATTTTGCTAGAGCAGCCTGAAAACATCAAAGGCTGTGCGGTTCCAAAAGATTGGTGGAAGCAAAGCTTGTCGCCTGATGAAAGGAATGAGATAGTGGGATGCGCTGTTGCAAGGCTCCACGAGTCTTTGAGTGCGAAAAACGCTTTGGCCGAATTCACAAACGCTTCAGACAAGCCAAGTTATGTGCAAAAGATATCGGCCTTGCAGAGGGAATGGAACAAGTTCCGAACCCTTGAAGCAAGCTAACTATTTTAAACCAAGAAAGCCTTTATCTATTGAAATGGTTTCAGGCCAAAAAGCACGCCCAAAAACTGGTTTTTTTCCAAGGCTTTTTCCACAGGAAAAGGGATTCAACCTGTTCACTGCTTTGATCAGCTTTCTGCTGATAATGCTGGCTGTTTTATTGATTCAGTCAATGATTAGCAGTGAAAGGTCTGCTGCTGACACGATTGCAAAGATTGAAAGCAGGAACAGGCTGCAGGCGACAGCAGAGATGGCTCGTGCGGACGCAATGCAGGTCTTCAACTACACTTTGAGGAAAAAGATAGAGGACTGGCTGATTTCGCCTGAAAGAGGCGGACTAAACCTGGACCTAGAGAACAAGACATGGGAGGAGATAAAGGAGGATTTTGCAAGAAGCAAGTTTGGCGACCCGCAAAGCGATGGAAGCCAGTTTGCAAAGTTTGCTGCAAGCAGCATGCAGGGAATTTTTCACGTTCCATCACATTTTGGAAGCTACAGCATTGCAGTTGAGGGCTCGACAGCAGACCTTGAGCGCGGAATAAAGGCAGCAATAGAAAAAAGCCTTGACGACTTTTTTACAGTCATTGAATGCGAGCACGGTGACCCAAAAACCTGTTCCAAAGGGACCTTTTATGTAAACCTCCACATTGAAAAGCTTAGCCAGGAAGAATACGAAAGCCTGCCAAAAATCAGGGTTGTGGACAAGTCAAGCTGCAAGGACCCAAGCGAGATTTCATGTGAGGAACTAAAAATGGTTATTTTGCCAAGAACCACTTTCAGGATTTACGTTCCCTTAAGGTTTTTCAAGGCAATTGCTGAAGCCCGCGCACTAAGCCATTTCCCCGAATCAGGCGGAGACTTTTCAAACATGAATTGGGTGAACACCGTAAACGACGGAGGCCTGTTTTCGCCAAAAAACCACAACGAAATAGAGAACTTTTGTTTAGGAATGTGTGATTTTGGCTACTGTGCTCCAAGGACTGTTCCATGGGAAAAGCCTGCTTCTGCTTCTTTGACTGCTGACACAGACTTTTGCCCAGGCGACAAAAGCTCTCAAAACTGGCAGCTTGGCCTTTCAACAGCTTTAACCTGCAACAAGGCATGGTGTTCAAATCTGCCCTTGCCGCAGACATACAATGCAAACGACAACGATGAATGGAAGGAGATGAAGGAAGCGCTTGCAATGGTCACAGAAGCAAAGCTTTGCGGGGTTGTGAACAGGGCAAGGCAGGCAGGCTACCTGGATGTAGACGGGGCAACAGGAAATGAAGACAAGTTTACATTGGTTGGATCGGAATGCGGCGGCCTTGCAAGCAAGGTGCAGGTAAACGTTGATGCAAGGGACAGCAAGGCAATCGGGTTTTCAGCAAACGCAGGGGCTTCTGCAGACCCTGGAAGAAATTTGGGGCTGTACAGGGACGGTTCAGACATATCGTTTCCAAGAATAGGCGGCATAGCAGGCCTTCCATGCAATGACCCAAGCGGAAGCCAGTCCTATTCAAGGGCTGCAGAGGTAAAGGATTTGGAAGTAATGCTGGCTTTCAAGGAAGAGGACCCGCATTATATGGTAAAGGAAGCCACTGCCACAACAGAGCACATTTACCGAATATCGGTTTACGACAACACCTATATTCCGTTTACTGCAAACTGGGAGCAGGGAAGCCTGGCAGGCGATTACATTTATGGAAAGGGCCCAAACCAGACAAACTGTAGCCTGGGGGCAGGGCAGGGATGGCACTGTGTTACAAACAAGGAATCCTCAAGCCAGTTGGGCTTTGGCCCGAGAACGGTTGGCTGCAAGCCAGATGCATCTTATGGCGCTGGCTTTCCTTTGCCAAGCTTTCCAAGCTGAACTAGGGCAAGCAGAAGGTATTTAAATGAGAAAATGCTTACTCTAAATCAATTCAATCAAAGGTTATCAGATACATTAATAAATAAAGAAAAAGAGAAATAATATTATAGAGTTATCAAGTGAATAAAAGCATGGCCTTGGCTGACGTTTACCGAAATTTGGAAGACAAGTACTATGAATTCATAGACTGGCTTGACGAAAAAGGCCTTAACTTATACCCGGCAATAGACAAAATAGAGGACAGGGGCTGGCCATCTTTTCCTTTTGCGGTTGCCTTTGTTGTAATAATTCTTGCACTGCTTCTCTTTGGATTGAGCATGCTGTTTGTGCAGAACGCGCCAATCACTTTTACTGTTAGTGCAGCCGACACTGGAACTGCTTTGGAGGGCGCAACCATAACTGTGACAAATGCGGCAGGCCTTTCGGCCAGTGCAGCAACCAATGCAGAGGGAAAGGCTGTCTTGAATGCTCCATTGGGAGAGGCTACAGCAGAGGTTTCAAAAGAAGGCTATGAAGACGAAACCGTTTCCTTGACTGTTTCAGGTGCCTTGGAAAAATCGGTTGAGTTGGAGAGAGGCGTCCACATGCTTAATAAAACCATTCAGCTCATGAAAAACGGCACAAACCAGCTTCTTGAAAAAGATGTGACCCTGCGGTTCACCTGTTCTGCAACAGAGGCATCGGATTTTGAAGAGGTTAAGAGCACAAGCAATGGCACAATAGAGTTGGAGGCGCCAAGCAACTGCGGAAGCCTTATTGCAGCGCCGGTAAGCGGTTTCACGATTCCAAGCGGGGAAGGAATAATCGACCTTGAAAACGCGAGCCCGCAGCTGTTTTTGCAGGAAATTGAAACAAACACAGGAACGGTTATTGCAACAGTTGAAAACAAGGCTGGGCAGGCCCTGTCAGGAGTAACGGTAATGGCATACAGCCAGGACGGAATCCTTCAAGCAACACAGTACACAAGCCAAGCAGGCACAGCAACTTTGGAAAGCATTCCAACCGGAACCTATTACGTTGTAGTGCATGATTCCCAGGGAAGGTATGCTGACTTTGACAGCAGCATGCTTGGCGACCAAGGACTGAAAGAGCTTGTAAAAGATGCCACTGTTTCCTTTGATGTGAAGCTTAACGAGGCAACTGTTGGAAAAATCAGGGTTGTTCTTTCAGAATCTGTTTCAGGGCAGCCTGTTGAAAGCGCAACAGTTTACCTAAAAAAAGAGGGCGCTGTTCTGGACACCGAATACAGCAGCGCAGATGGATATTTGGAGTTTAATGTTCCGGAAACCGCGACCTACGAGCTTGAAATTGATGCAGACGGCTACCTTATCGCGGTTGAAAAAAATATAACGCCGGGGGAAACCTCGCACAAGGTTTACTTGGAGCCTGCAACAGCTGACAACACAAATGCGCTAACAGTAGAGGTTCTTGACACCAGGGGAAAGCCAATTGACAACGTAAGGCTGGTTTTGAAAAAAGCTGACGGAACCATTTACGCAAACAACGTTGTGACAGGCGCAGACGGGGAAGGCGAGTTTACAAACCTGCCGTTGGACACTTACTATGTTTACGCCGTGAAAAAGGGCTTTGAGGGAAAGAACTCTGACCCAGTAACGCTTAAGGCAAGGCAGGAAAACAAGGCAACTGTTGTGCTGCCGATTGGCTTTGGCAACATCGAAGTAGTGGTTTTGAACGACGAAATGCAGCCAGTGCAGGGCGCTGTTGTAGAAGCCATGAATGCCGTTGAAGAGGAAAAAGAGCAGGAAGAAATCACAAACCTTGAGGGAAGAACGGTTTTCAACTTCAGGGCAGACAAAAAAGTTTACTTCAAGGTTGACGCAGAAGGGTTTTTGCCCTATTACAGCATTGCAGTTATGCCTGATGCAGACAGCACTGTCACAGTTGAAGTGCTGCTTGCAAAAGACCCGGGAAAGCTGGAGGTTCAGTTCGTAGGCCTTTACAAGGACGGAGAAAAGGCTTCAAAGGAACTGGCTCCAGGCCACAAGTATAAGGCAAGGCTCCTGCTTTTGGTGCCAAAAGACAGCCGTTTTGATGAAGCCGGAGTGCATTTGAGGGCAGGCGAATCCGACGATGACAGAACCAATATCATGGAAGCAGACAGCATTTATTTAAGGGATGCGAGTGCTTCAACCGCAAACCTTTTGCGGGGAACAAGTTACACGCCACCGATGGGCTATGCCATTGATTCAACCCATTTGACAACCGGTGATTCGAAATGGCTTAACGCGGAATGGAAAAACGTTTCACAGGGCGCCTATGCCCTTGAAACCGAGGTGCAGGTCAGGGATTCGGCAACACTTGGCCAGCTTCTTTACATTTACTACAGGGGCTGGGGAAAAACAGGCAACTATGCGAGGTTCCCGGCTGACGCTGCCCTGGGAGGGACGGAAGCCTCATCAAGAAAACAGGCCCTTTATGCAAACGCAAAGCAGGCTGTTTACACGGCAGGGCCAAGCAACCTCTGCGGAATAAGCTTCTGCAAGACCATTGGAATAGAAGACCTTGAAAAAAACATTAAGGTAAGCGTGGCAAACAACTACAATGCAAAAATAGGGAACAGGTACAGGCTAAGCTTCCTTATTTCAAGCATTGCAGCACAAGCCTTTACTGACGCAGAAATCGAGATAGGAAGCAAAACCGATGGCTTGAGGTTTGGCGATTATGTTGTTACAGATGCAACCGGAATAAGAAGCGAGGGAACAGTCGGCGGCTACCTTTTGGCAAAAGAAATAGGCGACATGCGGCAAGACAGCAGCGTTTTCGGCTCAGTGGAATTCAAGGCAGAAAAGGAAGGAAGCAACATTCTCACCATTGTGATAAAAAGCAACAACCAGGTTGTTTTCACCACAACCATAAACGTCAGGGTGGAGGCAGCAGACACGCTAAACATTGACATGATTCCAAAAGAAATAATTCCAATGATTGACAACCAGGTTGTCTTAAGGGTAACGGACGAAAACGGCGAAACAGTAAGCAATGCAATTGTTACAGTAAAGCTTGACGACGAAGTTATTTTGATAAAAGAAAGCAATGGGTCAGGCGAGGTAGAATTCAAGCTAGAGGCCCCGGCAACCGGAAGCACTCTCTACATAAAAGCCGAAAAAACAGGCTACAAGCCAGCAGAACTCGAAACAGCAATAGATGAAAGCATTCTTCGCGTTACGCCGCCAGAAATAAGGCAAAAGCTTGACCCAGCCTCAAACGAAGCGGAAGTTCAGGTATGGATAGACAACCAGACTGTGACAAACCTGGTGTTGTCAAAGCTGAGGTTCAGCAAAGACTTTGAAGAGCTTGTCGAATTTGACTGGGAAGAGGACTACGTTGGTTCAGAGCTTCCAGCAGACTCGGACATAAACACCTGGCTTGAAATAAGGCTTACACAAAAAGGCATGCTGGTCCAGAAGCCGGTTAAGCTCGAGGGAGCGCTGTCAATATATGCTTTAAGCCCAGAACTCCAGGACACTTTTGTTGAAAACGTTCCAATAGAAATAAGGATTGGCTTGGGTGGAGAAGTTGATGACGACAAGTGCCTGGAAATCGAGCCAGTCAAATGGGAGTTTGTGGCCGCATCAGACGAAACCGTTAGCGAAGAGTTTACAATAAGAAACAACTGCGTTGTAGAAAACGAGCCAATTGCGTTATCCGACTTTTCACTCAAAGTGGACACAGGCCGGGACAACAATTCAGGAGCATTTGCAATAAGCAGTGAAGACCTCGGAATTGAGAGAACTGAAATCAAGAAAGAGTACAGAATCGCTTCAGATGTCCTGCCGGCAGAATTTGAGGGAACAGTAAACCTCGAGTACAAGCCTGCATCAGGCGTTGTTTCCGCAAAGGCCAAGCAGGAAATAGATTTCAGGGCCTCGCATGCAACCACAAAAGGCGAGGAAAAGATTTCAACAGAGCTTCCAGTAGAATTTTCAGTAAGCAATCTTAAAAGATGCGTCGAAATAGTGGCAGACGAGCCAATTGAAGTTGAGACAATGCCATTCAACATAGGCTATGGCAATTATGGGGGATCATACAACCCATACTTTTCAGGCGGATACGGAGGCTACATGTCAGGCGGCACAGGCTATTCAAGCACGGGAGGAGGCGGCTATATGGGAGGAAGCGTTTACCCACACCCAAATTTTACCTCGCCATACCATACAAACTACTTTGACCGCGATACAGATGATGACTGGAGATACGGGCTTGGAGAAAGCTCCTTCATCGTGAAAAACAACTGTTCAAGTGCAGTTGAAATAGACTTGGACGTGCCACCAAAAATACGCGTTGACGAAGACAATTTCGATTTAGGGCCAGACGAAGACATGACTGTAACAGTTGAATCAGGCTATAGGATGGGCAAATACGAGCTTGGAGTGCATGCAAAAGTAAAGGACAGCGAGGACAAGCTTCAGAAAATAGACTCGTTGGATGTGGTGGTAAGGCGTGCCGGAGAAATGGACGAAGAATGCATTCAGTTGAGCAGCACAAAAATAAAGTTCAACAACTTCATTGGGAAGCCGGTTGAAAACAGGATATACAACTACTGTTATGACGTGGGAGTAAGGCTTCCAAAGGAAGGCAAAGTCATACAGTTCAGGTGCCGTGTTCCAGGGCAGCCAGCCAACACTTACAGGTTTGCAGAAAAAGAGGAAAAAATAGCGGAACTGCAGGCAGGACACCCGCCAAACTCGGCTGCAATCGCATCACAGTACGGTTACAACAACCCGTTTGCACAGCCCTCAAGCCACTACAATCAGGGGCCAAACCCAGGCCTTTACTCTCCAGGAGAAGGGTATGCTCCAACAGGCCCATGGGGTTCAGCATACGGCCAAGGCGGCCTGGCACAACAAGGATACCATTACCCTGCATCACAATACCCCTATGGCTCAAGCGGATGGGCAAACCAGGATGTAGGAAACTATGGCGGGGAATGCGAAATGATTGACGACGTTTACGTTACCGATGCTACAACAACAGGCGACCCAGACGGAAAAACCATTCAAACAGTAACATATGAAGTAAAGCCAGCCATCCAGTACAGGAAAATGATGTGCCAGTTTATGGGAAATTTGCCGTTCCAAACCATTTTTGGCTTAAGGGCAATGATAAGCGAAGCATATTACCGTGTTGAGGTAAGGGCCTCTGCAAACGTCCGATACTACAACCCGTTTGGAGGAGCAGACACCAAGTACTTCAACGTTACCTTGGAAGACTTGTGGGGAATCGGAGACACAATTGACGCATGCATGGCAAACGCCATGAACCAAAAATGCCAGGTTCAAGGAGACCCAAGGGCAACAGGCGAAACATGCATAAACAAAAACGCGTTGAACTTCACAGGCAAGTTTGGCTCCACAAAAGGCTTTGTGCCGCAAGCCTTGTTTGTAAACAACATAGTCGAGCTTATACCAGAACCCGAGGTAATGGACATTGCGCCAGGAAGCTGCGGCGCCCGCGATTCACTGGAATTGCTTACCAGTTCATACACTGACCCAACAAGCAATGTAACAGTTTTCTTTGAGCCGATTGAAACAGATTGCGTGATGTTCAAAAGCGCTTGGAACATAAAGGCAACAGTCAACAGGAACGGAATGAATTATGTTCAATGCGCAAAAATAGACACAACCATTAGGGCCCGCGTGAAAAAAGCTTCCGGTGCCGGCCTGCAGGCAGGCCAAACCAAAGACGTTTTGATTCCAGTAAGCATTCTCGTGCCATACCCCGGCCTTAATGAAAACGAGTTAGACCCAAACAAATGCGTTTCACTGAACACAGTGCCAGGAACCGATACCCCGCTATGGGACTACACGCCATCAGACCTGGATGTAGAGGAATGCGATGAAGGCATAACAGGCAAAGGCGCTTACAAAAAGCTTGGCTTTGACAGGCTGCCATTCACATGGGACTGGGACGACATCCAAAAGCTTTCATGCGACGAAACAGAGGAAGGGAACAAGTTCTGCGACGCAGTGCAGTTCTCAATAGCATTGAACAAGAAAGCCAATGATTTGAAAGAATTCGTGGAAGACAACAAAAGCAAGCTAGTAGAAGACAACAAGGACGAGCTTAAAGCGGTTTTGTGCGAACCCAACCCGGATGAGCTCAAAAGCGTTGGGCAAAAGGCCACCTGCAATACCACAACAGGCGCCCAAGAGCAATTTGACGAATACCAGCACAAAGAAACCGGCACAAAGTACTTGCAGGGAAAAGACAAAGTATGGTGCACTTGGGAAAACAGCACTTACAAGCCAATCGATTACAGCTGCCTTGACGAATACAAGAACTCAAAGGAGTTGTGGAGATGGGTGAAAAAGCAGTTCATTGTAAGCGATGAAGCAGTTGAAACCACAAAGCAAGACCAGTACCTAACAAAGGATTTGGTGTTCTTCCTTGATTCTGGCGAAAATGTTTTGCTGGACCAAAAGCTAAAATTCAGTGATGCGGCAATTGAAAAAGCAGGGGAAATAAAGCCAGTTGACCCGGCAAACGACGCTCAGGCAATAGTTGAAAGAATGAAGGCACTGCTTGAAATTCTGGAAACTGTTCCGGAATCGGATGCAATTCTTGCAGAAATAAGGCCATGGAATGGCTTAGCTGGCACAAGCGGCGAATGGCTGTTGAAAGATTTGGGGGCAGAAAAGAAGCCTCCAATGGACTCATATTACATGACATTCAATGAATTCAGGTTTTTCCACGAATCAATAAAAAAGGCCCTGAGCGAATATGATAACCCTGAAAGGCCCTGCTTAAATAAGGCGGGAAACCAGGCAGTAAGCCAGGAAGAAGCTTACACTTGCCCAATCAGGGTGTTGGATGGAAGCACGAATCTGATAAACGCAGGCTTCCTAAAGGACATTTTGACAAACATTTCATTCAAAGTTGGCGCACTTCACTCAAAGGAAACACGCCCTGAACTAAAAGAGCAGGTTATTGAAGGGGGCAAAAACATTGTTCCAATTCCGGATGGGAAGAGCTTCAAGGAATTCTACGCGGAGAACGTTGAATTCAAGGCCTTCCTTGTAAAGGACGGATACAGCAGGGCTTTGAGGCAGGACTTTTACAGCTATTACAGCAGCCAGCTTGGAACAGGCGCAAAGCAGGACCTTGAAGAAGCGGGCTACAATTCAGGCAACTGGGCCTTTGATGTCGGCCAGGGAGCAAAGGAAAGCGTTGTGCTGCCAAAGGCAGGAAAGTATGATGTTTTGCTGAACATGGATTTCAGGAACAGCAACGCAAATGACTGGGCTTGGGTAGGGGAATTTGGCAAGGACCCAGTGGCATTGCCAGAGCTTGGCGGCGAAGACACTGAATATGAGAACAATTACTTCTTTGAGCTGCCGTTTGACGGCGAAGTAGGCGAAGGAAGGGAAAGGGACGGGTACGGTCTTGCATTCACAGGCGAGCTTGCGCCATACCTTGAGCATGATGAAGGCCAGGGAACAGGCTTTGTCAACGCCAGCCAAGGGTTTGGCTCAGAGTCAAAGAAAGCCTTTGCTTACGGAAAAGAGTTTGCTTCAACAAAGGCAGGAGACATTTTGAATGCAGGAAAAACCAGCTTTGAGTTCAACCCGTCGGTTGCAGCAAAAATAGATTTGGCTTTGGCTGGCAGAACAAGCGGAACAGAGGGAATACTTTACGAGCTTACTTCCGCTGTCCCGACCGACAGCATAGTGCAATGGTTTAAGCCGGACGGCACAACGAGGAACGACGCAAAAATAGATGTGGCAAGCGCTACCTCGCTTTGCCCAGAAGTAGGAAGCCAGTTCTATGGCTTCAGGGAAGACATTTCAAACACCCAGAATTACAAGGGCCTTGTGTTTGTGCCGTTTGAAGAATCCTATGCATTGAGAATAATATGTGTTCAAGGCAGTGCAACAATCGAGGCCATGAGAAAGGAAACCATTCCCGCTGGCTATAGGGCGGCAGGCGCCACATCATACCAGGTTAAGCTCAACGAGGCAGGCAACACAAAGGAAAGCTCTCTGAAAAGCTATGTTGACAGGATAAAGGAAAACCAGGTTTGCGTCATTCCAGGCAGCTCAGGCATAGAACTGCTCTGGCACAAAGGAAAGGCGCTTGAAGGCTTTGCCCAAAAGCCAGAGCCAGAAGAGGACGAAGAATAGTTCAAACTGTTTTAGCCAATAATAGAGCTTTTTCTTTCCCAAAAGGGGGGCATATTTATTAATCAAAACAATTATATATAGAGAAAAGAAATAATCTACTGGCCTTTAAGTAAAGTTTGCCCCAGGGGAAATTTGCAATGGATTTGTCAGAAATGATGGAAAAGCCAAGGGAAATCTATTTCAACCTAGAAGACAAATGGTATGCTTTAATAGACCGAGTTGACGAAAAGGTTCCAATTCACGGAATTGTGGACAAGGTTGACAGGATTGTTCCAAGCTTTGCGCTTTTTCTCCTAATAGCGATTCTTATACTGCTTTTGCTTGCGGTGCCATTGGTTTGGCCAGGCGGTGCAGTGGTTTCATTCAAGGCAACAGACCTTGGAGGAGATGCCTTGGAAAGCGTTGTTGTCACAGGCTATGTTGACGGCGAAGAGGTTTTTAGCGAAGCAACAAATGCTTCAGGCGAAACTGGGGGAATTGCAGTAGCTCCTGGCTCTAATTTGACGATTGCTGCTGAAAAAAACGGTTTCCAGGATTACACTGAAACTGTTGAAGTTGAAGCAAGCCAGCGTTATGACATTGTTTTGGAATCCCTTGAGTCAAAAACTTACACCGTGTCTTTGAAGGACAGCTTGGGCCAGCCTGTGAGAAGCCCTTTAACCCTTTCATTTGCCTGCAGGAATTCAGATGTCAGGGTGCCGGCAGACATGGAGGTTGTAAGCGGGATTGCAACAGTTGTAGAGCCTGCTGGGTGCGATGGCTTGATTGTAAGCGTTCGCGGCCCTGGCTTTGAATTGGTTGATTCAGTCGAGCTTGTTCAAACCAACCAAACCATTTATTTGCAGGAAGAGCTTGGCGAAACCGGAACCATAAAAACAGAGCTCTACTATGGCGGGGCCCTGGTAAGCGAAGAAGTTACCGTTTACCTGTACAAGGACAATGGAACGGAATCAGGCCTTGGCCCAATAGAGTCTGCTGTAAGCGTTTCAGGCATTGCAGCCTTTGAAAGGCCCTCTGGCCAATACTTTGTGAAAACAAGCGGCCATGGAAACTATACGGCTGTTGCGTCTGACGTTTTTACGCTTTCGGCAGGAGCAGAGCAAACCGTAAGCCTTGATTTGGAGAAAAACTCGATTGGAACGGTAAAGGTAAAGATTTTGGACGCTGTCACCGGCTCGGCTGTAGACGGGGCAAATGTTTTGTTAAGGCTTGGCGCCCAAGAGATTGACAGCAAGACCTCAAGCGCGGACAGCGAAGGCCTTGTCGAGTTTCCGGTAATGCAGGACACGGCCTACACAGTTGTAGTGGACCACGAGGCATACTGTTTGAAAACTGTTCACAGTGTAGGGCTTGCAGCAGCAGTTGAAATAGAGTTAGAGCCTTTCACAGATGACTGTGGCGGCGCTTTGAAGGTAAAGGTTTTGAACCAAAGCAAGCAGCCGGTAAGGAACGCAACTGTAGGGCTTTACACCGAAGACGGCTTCAGCTTAGGCTTTGACACAAAGGTAACGGACGTAAACGGAGAAGCCCTGTTTGAAAGGGTTCCAAGCGGAGACTATAAGGCGTTTGCCTTTAAGGAAACGGTAAGCGCCTGGAGTGAAGCCCGGCACTTTTCACAAAGGGCAGCAGCCCAAACAACCTTAACAGTTGTTTTGGTGGCGGGAGACGGCCTGGTAAGGGTTAACGTAAAAGACAGTGAGGAAAACCCATTGCAGTTTTCACAGGTAAAATTCATTGACGCTTACACACACGAGCCGCTCGGAGGGGGTGCAATGCCTGTTGAAGACATTAACGGAACAGTTGAAATTGCGACTCCTGCAGACAAAAAGGTTTACATTGTTGCAAGCAAGGAAGGCTACACAAATTTTACTTCAATAGTTAAGCCTGTTATGGCCGGCTCTGTGCAGGTATTTGACGCGGTCTTGGAAAGGGAAATAATCCAGGGCGACATAAAAATAGAGTACAGGGGAACCTACAAGGACGGAAAGGCAGTAAGCGTTTTGGCTCCAGGAGAAACCTATGATGCCCTGTTCCAGTTAAGGGTTCCTGCAAACCGGGCTTACAGTGAAATGGGAATGCATGCAAGGACAGGAAAGCACGAAATAATGGAGCTTGACAACTTGGTTATAAAAAAGGTTAATGCACCAGGCCTCTTTGTTTCATTGAAATCCACGTCCTATGACCCGAAAAACGGCTATGCTTATGATTCAGGCCATTTGTCTTCAGATGAAGGAAAATGGGTTAACCTAAAGTGGCCTGTTTTCTCAACAGGCATTACAGAGGTAATGGTTGAAGTCAGGGTAAAGGAAACGGCACGCGTTGGAGACCAGCTGCCGTTTTTTTACAGGGCCTGGGCCAGGAAAGGAAGCCTTTACAAGCGCGACCCGCTTGACGCAGAGTTGGGTGAAGCGGAATCCATTGCAGGAAAGGAGGCCCTTTACGCAAACACCCGCCAGGAAATCTTCCAGATTGGAACAGAAACAACATGCGACGGCAAATTCTGTTTCAGCGCGAGCATTCTGGACATAGAGGACCAGCTGGTTTACAATGCCCCGGAAAGCTTTTCAGGAAGCATTTTCAGGCCATACAAGCTTAACCTAAGCATCCAAAACAATTCAGAATTTGAAACCGACTCCTATTTGGATTCAGAACTCAGAATAAGCAACCCGGAAACAGGGCTACTGCTGCAAAGCTATGAATTCTATGGGGCCCAAAACCAAAGAAGGGAAGGCGTTGCTTCAGAGGATTCAACAGACTGGATAGAAACAGGAAACCTTTTGCCAAAAAACATTGCTTCAGGCTGGATTAATTTCACGCCGCAGAAAAGCGGCTTAAGCACAATAAAAGTTGAATTGAGAAGCGGGCAAAGAATAAGGTTCAGAAAAACCATTTCCCTGAGCATTATGACAGACAAGGAAATGGAAGTGGTTGTCACGCCAGGAGTGCTGCCAAGCGGCATAGAAAACAGCATAACTGTTACTGCAAAGGACGCAAAAACCGGGGCCGAGCTTGAAAACGCTTTGGCAAAAGTAAAAGACCGGTTTTCAACAGTGGTTGCGGAAAAGTTTACAAACAAGAAAGGCATCGCTGTTCTGAGGCTGCCTGCACTTCAGCCAGGGGAAAAGCTGCAGCTTGTTGCAGGAAAGCCAGACTATGAAACATTTGAAAAAACGCTGGAAGTCAACCCATCGGTTATAGAGGTAAAGCCTGAAAGGATTGGCGTGAAACTTAACGCAAAAACCATTTTTGAGTCAAGCGACCCCTTTACGATTGAAAACATTGCCTCTTTTGTCCTAAGCATAAAAAGCCTTGAGCTCAACGGCAGGCTCTACGGCCTTATTGACAGGGAAAAAGCAAACAACTGGCTTTACTCCTATGTAGGGGAAGAAATAAAGCCAGGGCAAGACCTTGAAATGGAACTGCGGACATTCCTGACAGAGAAAGGAAAGCGTTTGGCACAGCCAAGGAACCTTGAAGCAAGCTTGGACATCACAACACAGGCGTTTGGAAGCGAATGGCTTACCACGATTCCAGTGAAAATAAACATTGGCTTGGGCGGCGAGGTAGACGACCCAACATGCTTTGCAATAACAGCAAAGGAATGGAAAGCCAGCACAGAAGGAACACCGATAGAAATACAGTTTGAGGTGCAAAACAACTGCAGCATTTCCGGAACGCCTGTAACCCTGAAAAACGTTTCAGCAAAAGTTGAATGGGAATCAAACCAAACAGGCACGTTCTCTGTAAGAACAGAAACAAACGCCCTACAGCTTCAAG
Source organism: uncultured archaeon (assembly GCA_964569815.1). Lineage (GTDB taxonomy): Archaea > Iainarchaeota > Iainarchaeia > Iainarchaeales > CAZMUN01. The sequence goes on along the minus strand of CAZMUN010000011.1, from coordinate 7,711 downwards.
GCGGCTACCCAAAAAAGATTGTAGGGGAAATAGGGCCAGAGCAAAGCATTCCCATTGTTTTAAGCTTTTCGCCAAGCGCTGGAATGAACGGAAAAGCAATAGCAGGAATAACGTTTTCGGCAGAAAACCCGACCCAAACAGGCCTCCAAACAGTGGAAGACAGCCTGGCAGCAGAACTCGTCGTGGTAAACTTGACTGACTGCATTGTGTTCGGAAAAGAGGTCCTGAGAATAAAGCCAGAGGAATCAGACACCCTTGATGTTGAAACAAGGGGATGCGGAATAAGCAATGACTTCAAGCTTGAATCAGACCTAACATTGAGCACAAGCACCTTTACCTTAGGAGAAGACGACAGCATTGGAGTCGAGGTCCTGGCAGAAAAGAACATGCCAGGCCAATACCCAATAGACGTGTATGCAAAAGGCTCTGATGAACTGGAGCACAAGCTCATCAAAACAATCAGGGTAAGGATTTTAAGCGACGGCTGCCTCGACTTATCAAAATACGAATTCGACATATTTGACAACCCTGACGACCCGTTTGACGGCTACGACACAGCAGAATTGTACAACAACTGCTATGACCAGCACGTGACAGCCAACGTAAAGTTTGACGAGCACGACTGGATGGAAGCCATGAAAACAGGCGCCCTAGTCGGCCTTGTAACCGGGCTTTTAGGCGGCATCATGGCAGAAACAGAGGGAGCAGACTTCTTCACAGGAAAGCCCGATTCCGAAACTGAAAAAGAAATGACTTATGGAGAGTTCTTGAAGGGGCAGGGAAAAAGCCTGGAAATACAAGAAGACACCAAAGGCAGAAGAGAACTTACCAAAGATGGAACAGAGGTTTTCTTTCCAGACGGAAGCAATGCCGGCAAGGACAGGCAGGGAAATACTTACATAAAAGACGGCGGGACAATCAAAAAGGTAAAAGATTCTTCTTCAAGCACAGGCGACCCAAGCTATATACCAACAGGCTTGTCATCCGGCCAAATAGTTAACAGTGCGGGCATGATAGAGCAACTGAAAAAAGGCGGAATGTCTCCAGGAACGCCTTTTGTAAGAGACGGCATTACAGTCATTCCATTTACGCTGAATGGAAGCCCTGGAGAAGCTCAAAGGAATGAAAGCTCTAACGAGAATTGGACCATTACCTACAATATAGGGGCAGAAACTACAGGAAGCTTTGCATTGGGAACAGGCCTCCAGTTTATGGGAGGCGGTGGAGGCATGGGCGGAATGCTTGGCGGCACAGTTTTGGGAATGGGCAAAACCTTGTTTGGCCAGCCCTCGTTTTTGGGCTGGGGCCTTATGGGGTTCATTGGCGGAACGCTTTGGGCTTACTCACAGCAGGAAGAAGGGGAATTCCAGGTAAACGTCATCAAAGAGGATTTGGTTATAAAGAACGTTGAACTGTTCCTGGCTGGGGCAATGTGGGACCCTGATGCAGGAAACCTTTCAGAGGTTCCATCAGAGGACATCATTGTACAAGACTTGGGTGAAACAAGCACAGAGCCAAGGGAAGACGACCCAAGGCTCAGCGTTGAATCAAGAAGAATAGGCTTTTGGAATGTTGACGGAACAGCAAACCAAAAAGACCCGTCAAAACCGCATTACCGCGTTTTGCGTGTTGACGGGGAAAGGCTTGTATGGGAAACAGAATACGAGCTTGATGAGGAAACCACGCCGGAACTGACAGTGAAAGAAAGAAAGGACTACAAGGAAAGGTTTAGGGTTCAATTCAACGCATTTGACCCATTGAAACAGGAGCTTGTATCGCCGCCAATAGCGAACTGTACTCTTGGAACAATAACAGGGAACACTGGGCCTGATGCCGTTCCAAAAGTTTCATATGACTGGAGCTGGGCAAAAATAAAGCAAAACAGCTGTGATGAAGAAAACGAGGACTACATTTACTGTGATGCAACCCAGTTCAGCATCGCTGTTTTGAAAAAAATACACGAGCTCGCGGAATTCATTGAAGCCAACAAGCCATTTGAATGCCCTACAAGCGCCTCAAACGTTGCCGTAAAGAACCAGCCAATGGTTTCAACAGCATACGATGTGGGCATTACAAGGATTCAGGCAACCAAGGTAGGGGAAGATGACGCAAACGTTTCAGTAGTGGTGGAAAGCAACAACGGCCAGCCAATGCAAGGCGAGGTAACCATAAACGTAATGCAGGGAACCAGCCTGATAAAAAGCTGCACAAAGGACATGGATTTGATAAGCAAGGTCATATCATACTGTGAATTTGAAGGCCTCTCAGCAGGCTCTTACACCGTTGAAGCAGAGGTTACCCCTGCTTTGTGTGCGGAATGTGAAAACAACGACGCAGACAACGACACAATAGATGCAAAGCTGGTAATAGGGACAACAGGAGTTGGCCAGTGCGAGCCGTTCAACACAAGCCGTTTGACCCAGTTTTTGGAAGCCTCAGGTTACGCCCAGAACGAGATAGAAAAGGTCCAGAGCCTGGTGAAATTCAACGCCTACCTTATGGAAGACGCTTACACAAAAGACTTTAAGGCAGACTTTGACGAGTTCTGCAAAACAAAGAGCTTCTTTGACTGCCCGGATTACTACAATGATGAAAGCTATGGCCTGCAGAGGTTTTTCTCAGACGACGAAAGGTTTGAGTTTGACTACAGCCTAGGGCAAAATGCGCCAGTTGATGCAGGAAAATATTCGGTTACAATAAACATCGAATTTGAAAACAGCAACTGGGACATGTTTGTAAACGGAATGCCTGACGCAACCATTGCAGTTAAAATGAATGAGTTAAGCGCTCCAGAGCCAAACAGCCCGTTCTACTACCTGCCGATAGACGGCCTTGTCGGCGTGGATTCGGAAAACGGCAGGCAAGGCTATGGCGTTAACTTCAGGCAGACAAGCGAGGAAACAATCAAAATAAACGACGCTATTGACCAAACCATTTTGTCCACAAACATTGCCGGAAGCACCCCAATAAGGAACGGCTGGATTGAAGCAGGCCTCAACGAAGACTTTGTTTCGTTGAACCAGCTAAGGAGAGGAATCCTTTTGGACTTGCAGGCCTCGGGCGACACGGCAAAACTGGTTATGTCGCCAAGCTATGCCACCCCAGTAATGATGCAGATTGACTGGGATGAAGGAATGGACGCTTACGGCTTTTACAGCGTTGAAGTGGATAACAGCCCGCAGGCAGCAGCCCAAAAAATGGTTCCATGGTCAGGCATCGGCCTGAACTGCCGTGACCTCCATGACAATGCGGTAACGGCAGCATGGGACAGCACTTGGGACAAGCACGGCGGCATTTCAGGAAACCTGCAGTGCGCGATAGGAACCCAGATAACAGACTACGGCATTGAATTCTGCAACCCGATAAGGTCTGGCTCAGTGTTCCTGCAGAGCGTCGTTTTCACACCCCAAGGCAAAGACAGCTTAATGAAGAGAACGGTTTACAGCGATGAAATGATTTTGTACAACGCCGGAGACAAAGGGACACAGGTTTCCTTGAACGGCGTTCCAGGAATGAGGTTCAACAGCTATGGGACAAGCGGAATTGGCAGCGTTGAAGACATATTTGATTTGGTTAGGGAAAACAAGGTCTGCATTATTGGGCAAGGAAACAGGATAAGGAACCAGTTCTTCTGGAACCCAAAAGTTGTTTTGGAAGAGCTGGCAAACCAGCGCAATATTGCGGAAGCAGAATGCATTCCCCCAAGATAAGCAGGTTTAGGCAATGGGCTTGAAAGATCTTTACATAGGAATGGAAGACAACTGGTACCGCTTTCTGGACAAAATAGACGCCCATGTGCCAATATACAAGGTTGTTGACAGAATTGACGCAGTGGTGCCAAGCTTTGCGCTCTTTCTCGTAATTGTTGTCTTGCTGGCCCTGGCCTTTATTGCCCTGCCCCTAATGGCCGGCCCAAATGTATCGACCAAAATCTCGGTTGAAGACTATGAGGGCAACATTTTGCCAGGAGTAAAACTAGATTATGTGATAGGCGAAAACGTTTACAGCGCTACAACAAACCGGGATGGGAAAGTGCTAATTCTTGTTCCGCAAAACACCGGTTTGGAGGTAACGGCAGAAGAAACAACCATAAACGGAAAAGAGTATGCAAGAACAAAGAAGGTCTTTTCAATAGGAGAAGCACCAACCTTTTCAGGAACCCTTGTTTTGAACGAAAAAGAGCCGCCATATGTTGACAGAACCCTTTTGTTCCAGAACGCGTCAGGCGAAAGAATAACAGGCAAAATGATTAAAGTCAGGTTAAGTTGTGAAAACCCTTTGGTTGTTCCAAGCCCTGTAGAGGTTACGGACCTTGACATGGACGGCAGCATCGTTGTCCGAGAACCAAGAGACTGTGGAGTGTTCCAGGCAACCGTAATAGAGCCAAGCGAATACGCGCAAAGAAGCTATATCCTTAACAGGAACACGCAGGTGATAAGGCTAGAATCCACAGAGGTTGCAAAAGGCGCTTTAAGGGCAAGAATAAAGGACGATTCAGGAAACATCGTGGTTTCAAACAATTTTGACGTGAAGCTTTTGGACATAGACGGCTACAAGGTAAGCCAAAAATACAGTTTGAACTACGGGGAAGTGCTGTTTGAGAATGTGACCGCAGGCACTTACAGTGTAAGCGTTGAAGACCTTTCAGGGGACTACGCGATTGCAACAGATTCAGGGATCACAATTTTTGACGACGAAACAGCTGAAACCACAGTTGTTGTGACAAGAAGCATAAAAGCCAGCCTCAAGGTAAAGGCAGTCGACCAGGCAACTGATTTGGGGCTGGAGAATGCAACAGTAAGGCTAATTGACGAAAGCCTGGATGTTGTTGCAGAAAAGAGCACTGGCCCTGAAGGGGAAGAAGTTGTATTCAATTTGGTGGAAGACGGAACTTACACATTGTTTGCGATGCATGACGAATACCTTTACGAAAGGATTGAGTGGAATTCTGAAACCGATGCAGAAAACGTTACCATAGAAATGGAGAGGATGACGGGATCCAATAGCGGCAGAATTGAAGTGAAAGTAATAGACGAAGACGAGGTTCCTGTAAAAAACGCCCGCGTTAAGCTTCGCTTTTTGGACACAGGAATGCTTGTTCCAATCGAACCTGAAATGACCGATTTTAATGGTGTTGCAAGGTTTGTTGGCGTGAGGCAGGGCAGCTATTACGCTTACGTGGAAAAATTTCCCGCATCAGGAGACAACCAAAGCCAGGGAAAGGAAATAGACATAAGAGAAGTAACAAGGTTTACTGTAAGGCTGATAATAGGCGACTGCTATGTAACTGTAAATGCAGTTGACGAAGACGGCCTGCCGGTGCATGAAGCAGAAGCAGAGTTCTTCTCATTGCAAGGGGAAAGCCTCGGCAAAATTCCTTTAACAGAGGGCACAGGCGAATACAGTTTAAAGGCTGACAAAAAGGTCTTTGTTTTGGTAACCCACTCCGATTATGCCGACGTTCAGACAATGCCTGAACAGCTCTGGCCAGACCAAGGGCTGACATTTGAGGCACTGATGGAGCCAAAGCAGATAATGGGCGAGCCGACCCTAAGCTTTGAAGGCGTTTACGAGGTTTCAGGAGAACAAACACAAAACCTTAGGGCAGGAAACCGCTACATTGCAAAATTCAAGTACACTGTTCCAGAGGAGGGAAGCTACAAAAGAGGCGGCTTCCACTTTCGCATAGGGGATGAAAAATTCTTAACCAATGACCCAATGGTGATAAAGGAGGTTATTGCAGGAGGAATAGATGCGCCAATAAAGGGAACAACCTACAGCGAGCCAAAAGGCTATGAAGAAGACAGCCAGAACTTGACATTAGGAGACGCCAAATGGGTTAATGTAAGGTGGCCTGATTTAGAGGCCAGAAACTACTACTTTGGCGTTGAAATAAGGGTAAAAAGCCAGATACTGCCATACACAAGCCTGCCAATGCACTACAGGGCATGGGCCCTGGATTCAGGAAACGATTATTTAAGGGACCCGTTTGATTCCGAACTAGGGGTTTCGGAAAACACCTCGGACAAGCAGGCACTGTACGCAAAAACATATGACATAAGCTATTTGGAGGGGCAGGATGCAGAATGCCAGGAAGACTTTTGCTACAGCGGGGAAAGCATTCTTGACGAAGACAAAGGCCTTTACATATACGAGCCATATGAAATGCGTTCAGGAAGCCCGCACACTCTTACCTTTTCCATTCTAAACAACAGCCAAAGGCGCTACGAAAACAGCGAATTATACATAACAGTGGATGGCATGACCATCAACGCCTACAAGGTAACAAACGCCTCAGCACAAGAGATTTCCTCAAGCGGCATCGCAGTCAAAAACATTGACCAGATAAATTTAGGGGACTTCACCAACGGGAAAAGCGTTTCCGGCGAACTGCACTTTGTGCCAAACGAAACAGGCCCAGGCTCAATAGAAATAGAGCTTGTTGCCGATTCCAGAGTTGTGTTCCACAAAGCCATCACAAGCTCAATTGTTTCAGAAAAAACCATGGCCATTGGCCTTAACCCCGACGTTATTGCCTCATATGTTGAAACCCCTTTGGAGGTAACGGTAAAAGAAGAGGAAACAGGCTATGAAATAAAAGATGCCCTGGTTCGAGTAATGGTCACAAACCCAGACAAGACAGATTTCTTCTTCACAGGCACTACAAACGGCTTTGGGAAAATAGAGATAGTGCTGCCTGCATTGGACCCGCACGCTCTGGTTCGCATTGAAGCAGAAAAGCCAGGCTACTACGCTGAAGCAGTTGAACGCTACGTGGATTCAAACGTTTTGGTGTTCAACCCGCCAATAGTAAAGGCCACTGTTGAGACAAGAGGCTTAGGAGAGCAGCTTATCCTGGAGGAGGTAACCAATGTTTCAGGCATTGACGTGCAAATAGAGAACGTGCAGCTTGGCGGCCGGTTTAAAGGCCTGCTTGACAGGCTTACAATGGCCAATTACTCGCAGCAGTTCACTGGAACGAGAATTGCGGCAAACAGCTCTGAACTTATACAGTTCTTCAAGGTAAAGGCATCAGAAAACATTGCAGAGCTTGCTTTGGGAAAAGAAGAGCTAGTGGGAGAATACATTGTTACGGCAGGCCAGCGCGAAACAGGAATAACATGGGACATAATAGTGCCAATACAGGTACAGGTCAAAATAAGCGACTTGCCTGACAACGCGCCCTGCCTCGTTATCTCAAAAGGAAGCTGGAATACCTCAACACAGGGAAACAGCTCAACCCTTGAATTCATTATACAAAACAACTGCATTACAGAGGGAAAAGAAACAGGCTTGGATAACGTGCAGGCAAACCTTTCATGGTCATCAGACATAATGGGCTCGGTTGAATTAAGCTTAACGGATTCGGATACTGGCAGAACAAACACCGAAACCCTGAAGCCAGAAATGTGGACAAAGGTCTTGGACGGAATGGATCCAGGCGCAACACTTTATGGAATGCTTACCTTTACGCCCTTGGCAGGCTTCTTGGGGGAAGACGCAACCTTTTCAGTAAACATAGATGGCGCAGTGGAAACAGGGGCAGGAGAAGCCTTTGTGGGAAGCACCCCAGAAACAATTGAAGCAGAAATTAGGATCATAAACCTGGAGCAATGCATCCAGTACCCTGAAGCCGAAAACATGGTTGAAATGCCAGGCGACTTCGCAAACTTTTCAATCGATGTAACGGAATGCGGCCGCTCGATGACGG
>CAZMUN010000010.1:23439-32772 GCA_964569815.1 uncultured archaeon | reverse complement strand
TGGGGTATGTTTGCGCATTCTGATTCGCATGTTCCTTGGTTGTTGCATATGTCTACTGTGTTTGGGTTTTGGTCGTTGCATTCTGAGTCGGAGTTGCATGCAATGCTGCACTCTGGCGTGTTTGCGTCTTCTTGGGGCGTGTTTTGGTCTTCTTCCGGTGGCGTTGTTTGTGGGGTGTTTTGGTCTTGGCTTTGGTTTTGGGAATTTGTGTCTGTTGGCTGGTTGTTTTGGCCTGTGTTTGGGTTGTTTCCGTCTACTATCAGGGTTATTTTGTTTTGGTCTATGGCTAGGTTTATTATGTTTTGGTCGTTTGCGTAAGCCATTATCATTGTGGTGCTTAGCGCTATTGCGAGGATTAGGAAAAGCATGGCTGTTTTTGGCTTGTACCTGCCTTCTTGGCCTATTTTGCTAATTGTTTGGATTGCGGTGGCCTTTGTGCTTTGCAGAAAGCCTGGCTTTTGTTTACCTTGTTTTGGCGGCAAGCTTTTCCTCTCCTTTTAGTTCTATTCTTATGCATTTGTTTCTGGGAATTAGGGTTGGGAGCGTTCCGTTTGTTTCAATTATTTTTAGGTTGTAGAAGTCGAAGTCCAGCATTTTTCCTTTTTTGAAGGAAACGCTGTTCATTGTGTCGTTGTAAAAAACAGAAACTGTTTTGCCTTTGCTTTCGCTAAGTAGCTTGTCCTTCGTTTCCTCCATCAACAACCCCCATCCAAATGGAAGGACTTAACTTAGTAGGGGCTTCTAGTATTTATTCTTTTGCTGTAAGCCGGCTTGGCTTAGCCTTTCGGCTTTGGTTTGTGAAAAAATAGAAAAAGTTCTGGAACATCTGCTTTTTAGCGCAGGTATTCCAGTGTGTTTTGCCAGATTCCGGGAGTCATTGCCGGGTCGTAGTTGAAGTAGATTGATTTTCCTATTATCATCTTCTTTTCTACTATTCCGGGGTAGTTGCTTGCGGTTGCAATGTGTTTTATGTAGGCAACTTGCTGTCCAACTGGCTTGACGTCGAATGTCACAATGCTTAGTGGCCCGTATCTTGGGTCTGATGGCGCTACTTCGATTCCTTTCATTATTTTGTGGTCGAAGTCTTGCCTGTAGATTTTGCCTGTTGTTGCAATTGGAACAGTGCATGTTTTCATTTCGTTTGGGCCTGTGTCGCACTGCACTGGGATTATGTCGCCGAATGTGGCTTCCCAGCCTGTGACGTCTGTGGCCACTGCTGTTCCGTATATTCCGCCGCTCCTGTATATGCCTGAGTCCATTACCACTATGAGCTTTCCTCCGCCTTTTACGTAGTTTTGCAGTGCTTCTCCCAGTGTCCTTGAAACGCTTTTGTCGTATGGCGTTGTTCCCATGTGCTGGTCTAGCAAAACTATGTCGTATTGCGCAAGAATGTCTTGTGGCGCTGCATCCAATTCTGAGGCATGCCTTACCCTGTAGTACACTAGGTCGCGTTGGTTGTCAAGGTCTGCCAAAAGGTCTACTGATGGCTCGCCTATGACAATCATTTGGACTTGGTCTGCTCCCCCTAGAAAGGGAATGGTCCAAAACCCGAATTTGTGTCCAAGGAAGGCCGCAATTATTACTATTAGGATTAATGGAATCAGTGCTTCCAGGTTTCTGGTTACTCTTCCTGTTGGTCCAGCTGGTGCCGGTTCAGCTCCTGCGTCTTCTGGATACATCCTCACATTCACCTTCATTAATTTTTTACAATTAACCTGTTAATTGTGTGTTAATATTTGTGGTTTCCTTTCTTTTTTAAGCTTTCCTTTTTTAGTGGGAAAGCGGTTAGAGCAATAAAAGCATTTTGTTATTTAAAAACCTTTCCTCGGGCCTTTTTTGAATTTCAGCCTTTTATGGTGCCGTAGTAAAGGTTTTCTGTTGGAAGCAGGTAGCGGCCTTTGTCGAATTCTCCAAGCCTTGGGTTTGCGTATGTTTCCGGCGGCATTGCGTAGTAGAGCACGCGTTCTCCTACGCCTGAGGTAACGATCATGGGAACGCTTCTGTTTATGTCTTTTCCTGCTGAATCCATTTCCGTGCCAAAGTCTAGGGACAGGACTTCGTTTGTTATGGTTCCTGAGATGGTTTCCACGACCGCAAAGTCTTGGCTGCTGAAAACGTATAATGGCAGTTCGTCTGAAAGGCCGCGAATCAAGGGGTGCATTGCGGTTGGCTCTGTTTTTATGTTTCCTGCAAGTATTGGCTTGTTTTTCTGGCATGTTGCCAGTTCACAGAACCTGACTTTTTTGCTGTCTATTGGCCTTACTCCTAAGAGCTCGTCAAACAGTATCATTAGGTCGCCGTCGCGTCTTGCCCATGGCCCTATTGCGTGGTTTCCGTCTTCAAGCTCTGGGTTTTTGTCTTCTGAGTAAAGAAGGTGGTCGTTTGGGCCTAGTTCTGTTCCTGCGTCGCCTGTCCAGACCAGCACGCCGCCTGTTGGCTGCGTGGCATAGTCTATGAATGCTCTTAGCTGCTTGGTTTCAATCATTTTTGCTTTTTCAACTATTACGATGTCGTAGTTTCTTAGGGTGCCAAAGCTTACTCTGTCTATGTGCAGTGTGTCGGAATGCACTCCCAAAATTTTTGGCTCTGCAAGAATTTCTTCAAGGCTTCCGTTTCCTGTTCCGGTTGGCGTTCCCAGGCCTGAGTCGCCGTAGACTATGAGAACGCGTGGCGCTCCTGTGGTGTATGTTTTTATGGTCCAGTAGACGTCGCACCATGGCTCTCCCAGCAGCGGAAGCTGCCTGCATTTCATTACTCCTGTGAATGTGAGGAGAAATAGCAGCACGAAAACAAGGCCTATGAGGATTAGGGCGTGTATTCCCTGTTTTATCATCAGCTCTGTGTCCATCAAATCGGCCTTGTTTTTTTTTCCAACTGTATGATTTTTATAGTTTAACAGGTATTAAAATCTTTACATAGAGGTGTTTTTTTGTATGGTTAAGCTGAGAAAGGGCCCTAGTGTTTCTGGGCCAAGCAGTTCTTTGGGCATAATGCGCTTTTTTGACTCTGATACCTCTGGGCCGAAAATGGGCCCTGAGTTCATCATAGGCGTTGCCTTGGTTTTGATTTTGATTGTTTTGGTTGTGAAGGCCATTACCCCTGCTTAAGGGAGCGTTCTTTTTTTACAAGGGAAATGGCTTTTTTTGCGCTTTTTGGGTATTCTTTGCCTCTTTTTAGCACAAACTTTTCTGCTTCTTTGGCCTGAAAAAGCTTTTTCATCAGTTCAAGGCTTTTTTCTGTGTCAAAGCTTTTGCATGAAACAATGTCTATTTTTGCAAGGGCTTTGAATGGGTATGTGTGTACTGTTATGTGGGATTCTGCTATTACTATGAAGCCGCTTAGCCCTGAATCCTGTGTTTTTCCGGCAGTGTGTTCTATTATGAATGGCTTTGATATTGGGGTCATCCCGATTTTTTTAGGAAATTCCTGCAAAACTTTTTTCAGAAGCTTTTTGTCAGAAAGCCTTTTTTTATTGCATTTGTATAGGTCGAGGGAGAGCTGTGGCCCGTATCCTGAGTCAAAGCTTGTCATAAAAAAGGGCATGGCCTTGTCTGCGGTGTTGTATGCAAGGTCAAAGGAAAACACTGCCAGAAAGTAGTTCCAGTTTCCGGTTGCAAGCCCGACTGCCATCGCCCCGATTTCAAGTGAAAGCCTTGCGCTCACAATTCTTTGCATTATTTTATTGGCTTTTCTTTTTTCTTTCAGCCTGTCCATTAAATCGTTCAAAGCCTCGTCTAAAAGCCCGAGGCCTGCAAAAAATGCCACAAGCACCAGGCTTACCTTAGACAGGCTGAAGACAACAATGAATGCGATGATGGCTGCTATGGCTAGCTGGTGTGGCCTTGCGTCTATTTTTCCTGCCAAGAGCACGCCGACTGTTATTGCGGCTATTATTGTTGCAAATTCCTGTGATGCTGTTAAAAGATAGCCTGCAATAAGGCCGTAGCCGAGGCCTGCCAGGCTTGCAATCCACTGCCTTTTTGGGAGGTAGGCTTGGTCCACGAGGTTGTCTGTGAACTTGGTTAGGAAGCCGCAGAAGAACATCAGTGCCGGGAGAATCATATTAGCCCCTTTTCTTCAAGCGTTTTGAATACAATTGGGAATGCAATGCTTGCGTCACAGTTCACTTGAACTGATTTGGCTTTTTCTTTGAGTTTGCCCCAGCTTTTTGCTTCCTTTGTTTGGGCTCCGCTTAGGGACCCGTCGTATTCCAAGGCGGTTGAAATGTATACTGCGTAATCGAGTCCGTTTCTCATTATGTTTGCTCCTATTATGTGGTGCTTTGAGATGCCTCCTCCCAAAATTATGGCTCCTGTTTTGTCTGCTGTTAAAACCATTTGGGCAAGGCCTTTCATGTCTGCTGTTACGTCAACCGAGAAATCGGGGTGGCTTTCTTTGAAGAAGTGCATTTGCAGGCCTATTGCGCCGTCTGTTATGCCTGGGCAGAAGACAGGAATCTTGTTTTTTGTGCACCAGTGGAGAAAGCTTTCTTTTGGAAGCTTTTCTCCGAGAAAGCCGGTTAGGCTGCTTGGGCTTAGCGTTTTTTCTTTGCTGTAGAGCTCTTCAAGCCATGGCTGCATTTTTTCTTCAAGGGTTTCAAAGCCCTTGGTTTTGATGAAAATGTTTCCTACTCTGTTTATGCCTTTTTTGTGCAGTTCTATGTCGTCTGCGTTAAAGCTTCCGAGCTTGTATTCGTGGAAGCTTTTTATTATGTCGTGGTCTATGCTTCCTGCTGTTGTAACGATTGCGTCAACAAAGCTTTTTTTGCAGAGCTCTTTTATTAGGCCTCTTACGCCTGATGCGACAAGGTTTGCTGTAAAGCCCAAAAAGATGGCTGCGTTCTCTTTTTTCATTCTTTCAATGGCTTCTGCTGCTTCTGCCAAATGGCTTGCTTGAAAGCCTGTGGAGCGCATTTGTTCTAATAGCTCTTTTGCTGTTTTGCAGTTTTCTGGCTTCAAGTCGTTTATTTTTTGCATAAGAACCATGTCCTATGTTTGCCTTTGCGTTGAAAGAAAAAGCCTTTAGATTGGCAAGGTAAACATGCCAAGAAATAGGCTTGAAAAGCTATTTAAACCGAACTATTTTTCGAGCTTGAGGCCGAATTTTCTTTCAAAGAGCTTTTCAGATGGCTTCATTTTTGAGTCCACTAAAGTTGTGTTGGTTGTTTCCTCTATTTGCTTTTTGTGTTTTTCCAAAAATTTGGTGTCAGAGCTTGATATGCGGAGCTTTGCTTTTTGCCCTGGTGTGAGCTTGGCTTGTTTTCTCATGTCTTGAATTTTTCGCCTCAGTTCCTGCATTTCCCAGTTTTCTTTCAAAGAGGCATCTGCTTCTAGGTTTAGGTAAACTCTTACAAAGCCCAGGTCTTTTTCTGCGTATTTTCCTTTCCTTGGCTTTCTTTTTTCAAGCGAAACCTTTTTCACGTTTGCAAAGCTTGCTATAACGTTTTTCACTTTGCTGAGCTCGCGGCCTGTTTTTGATACAATGACCAGTTCCTTAAGAGGCCATCGTCTCCTAAGCTTTGCTTTCTCTCTTAATGCAAGAGTGGCTTGGGTTACCTCTTGAGCTTTTTCAAACTGTTCTTCGAGCTTTTTGTCAACCATTTTTTTGTCTGCTTTTGGAATTTCGAGAAGGTGCACTGTTTTTGGCATTTTTTTGCTTTTAAGGTGCTGGTAAATGTACTCGGTTATGTGCGGTGTTATTGGGGCAAGCATTTTCAAAAGCCTGTTCACTGTGTAGGCCATTGTTTTGCTTATGGTTTCTTTTTCTTCTGATGTCACGCGGTCGCGAACAAGCTTTATGTATGTTCTGCTTAGGTCTTCCAGCACAAAGTTTTCTATTGCGGCTGTGGCCTTGTAGAACGAGTATGTGTTGAATGCTTCTAGGACTGTTTCGTTTAATGCGTTGGCCCTGCTTACTATCCATTTGTCTTCTGTTTCAAGCTTTTTTGTGTCAAGTTTTTCCGCTTTTTCCATGTCTAGGTCTAGGTACATTAACGCGTAGTTGCATGAGTTCCATAAAACGTTGAAGAATCGGTGAATGTCTTTGAATGCGTCCCATGAGAAGGCAAAGTCTTCGCCTTTGCTTGTGCTGACCAGGTAGTACCTTAAGTAGTCGCGGCTGTATTTTTTTATGACGTCTTTTGGCTGGACTATGTTTCCCTGGCTTTTTGACATCTTTATTTTGTCCATGTCCAAAACAATGCCGTGAACCAAGATGTTTTCAAATGGCGTTTTTTCAAAGCATATTGTTGAAAGAATCAGCTGGGCGTTCCACCATCCTCTGAATTGGTCTGTTCCCTCTAGGTTTAGGTCTGCGGGCCAGAATTCTTCAAAGCCTTTTTCTTCCTTTGGGTAGCCTAAAGCAGCCCAGCTGCTTACCCCTGAGTCGAACCATACGTCCAATACCTCGGGAACGCGTTTCATTGCGTTTCCGCACTTGCATGGTATTTCAATTGAGTCAATGCCTGGCTTGTGCATGTCTATTTTTTTCTCGCCTGACATTTCTTGGAGTTCTTGCTTGCTTCCTACAACAACCTTGTTTCCGCATTTTTCGCAGAGCCATATTGGCAGTGGTGTTCCCCAGTAGCGGGCTCTTGAAATCGGCCAGTCGCCGATGCTTTGCAGCCAGTTTTGCATTCTGTCTTGCATCCATTTTGGAACCCAGTTCACGTTTTTGTTGAGTTCGAGCATTTTTTCTTGGATGCCTTGTATTTGGAAGAACCATTGCTCTATTGAAACCATTAACAGCGGGCTTTTGCAGCGCCAGCACAGCGGGTAGTCGTGGGTGTAGCTGTGCTTGTATACGAGCATTCTGTCAAAGTCGAGGTCTTCTATTATTTCTTTGTCCACAACGCGGGCTTTTTTTCCCGCGTACTTGCCTGTTTCCTCTTTTAGGGTTCCGTTCATTTCCACTGGCGATATTGCGGGCAGTCCTGCTTTTGTGCCTGCTTCAAAGTCTTCTTTTCCGTGGCCTGGCGCGGTGTGCACCAATCCTGTTCCCTCTTCAAGGTTTACGTAGCGTTCGCTTAATATTACGCGGTAAGCGTTTTTTATTTCAGGCATTTTCAGGCGCTTGGCTAAAGGGTTTGAGTACTGCATTCCTTCGAGGTCTTTTCCTTTAACTGTTTTGGCTGTTGCATAGCCTGCTTCTATTGCGTTCATCAGTTCTTGGACTTTTTCTTTTGCAAGAATCCATGTTTCGCCATTGCTTAGTTTCACGAAATCGTATTCGTATTCTGGGTGCGCCATTATGCCTGTGTTTCCTGGCAGGGTCCAGGGGGTTGTGGTCCAAATAACGAGAAATGTGCTTTTTTGGTCTTTTGCTGGAAACTTTACGTAAATGCTTTCGTCCTTTTCTTTTGAGTACTCTATTTCGTTGTATGCTACTGCTGTTTCGCATCTGGGGCATACGTGCAGTGGGTAGAGGCCTTTGTAGAGAAGGCCTTTTTCGTCAGCTTTTTTGAAGGTCCACCAGATTGCCTCAATGTATTCGTCGTCTAGCGTTAAGTATGGGTTTTTCCAGTCCATCCACACTCCCAGGTTGTCGAATTCGTCGTTCATTACGTCTATGAATTGGGTTGCAAAATGCCTGCATTCTTGCACGAATTTTTCTACGCCGTATTCTTCTATTTGGCTTTTTTGCTGGAATCCAAGCTTTTCTTCGACCTTTTTTTCTATGGGCAGTCCGTGTGTGTCGTAGCCTGGCCTGGCAAAAACCTTAAGGCCCTGCATTCTTTTTGATCGGATGGCCACGTCCTTCAAAATCTTGTTTAGGGCTGTTCCCATGTGAATGTGGCCTGTTGCATAGGGGGGCCCGTCCATGAAATAGTATGGCTTTTTTTGGTTTTGTGAGGCTTTTCTCACTGTTTCCTGGACTTTGCCTTTTTTCCACTGCCTTTTTATGGCTTCCTCTTTTTTTCTGTCAAACGGCTTCAGGGTCTTTTTTTTGGGCATTTTTGCTCACTTTGAATAATTTCACAATGAAATATTTTAAAGCAGATGCCTTTTTTTAGGCTTTTTTTGCCAATTCAATGGCTTTTTTGCCCAAAATGCGCACGTTTTCCGTAATAGCTCTTTTTTCAAGGTCTTTTGAGGAAAACCAGGCTATTTCAAGGGCTTCTTTTTCGTTAAGCTTTTCTTTTCCTTGCTTTGCTTTGCAAAAGTAGATGAGGTCAATGTGCTCGTGTGTTGGCTCTTTTGAGTGCTTTATTAGCTCGATTTGCATATGGTGTGGCATTAAAAGCATGGAAACGTTTTTGTCAGGGCATTTAATGCACTGCCCTGGCAAAATCTCGAGTTCGAGGCCTGCTTCTTCGATTGCTTCGCGCCTTAAGGCCTGTTCCGGCGTTTCGCCTGCCTCTATGTGGCCGCCGACAGGAAGCCATAATCCTAGCTTGCGGTGCTTTACAAGCAAAACCTTTTCGTTCCGAACCAAAAATCCTGTTGCAACAAAATCCTTTCTCATAAATCACAGCTCTTTCATTTTTTCTTGCTGCCTTGCTTCAAGTGCTTTGAGCTCTTCCAAAGCGGTTGTTTCGGCCTCTCTGTTGTTTTTCTTCAGGGCAGCGTGCCTTTTGTGGGTTGCTTTGTGAATGTCCCATGAAAGCCGGTCCATTTCCTTTACCATGCTTTTTGGGATTTTGCCTGCCTCGGCAAGTGCTTTGGCTCTTGCAATAACCATGCTTGTTATAAATGATTTTGGAGGCCTGAGCTTTTTTTCTACTTCCAAAAGCTTTCTGCGAAAAGACCTTTTCCTGCAACCTAAAAGCTCGTTAACAACTTCGCTTGGAATCCTTTTTTCGTAGGCTGCGTCGATTCTTTCCAAAAACCTTTTCAGGGGAACCCTGCCTGAATTATAGCTTTTTAAAGCAGAAATCAGGGTGGTTTCTTTCAGGGGCGCGAGCCATATGTCTACAAGCTGTTTTCTTGTAAGGTTGCCTTGGCGCATTTGCCTGCCAAGCATTTTTATGGAGTCTCCTACAACACTGGGGCTTCTTTCAGACAGGCGAAGCATTCTTTTGGTAAGCTGCCTCATCCTGGAAGACTTTTTTCTTGAAACGGTTGCCTTTTTTGGAGCCTGTTTTCTTTTTGCCATAAAAGTTTGGGCCTGAGAGGATTTGAAAAACTTTTTTCGCTTGCCTGCAAAAAAGTTTGCAAAAAAAAACCAAATCCTTTGGCCTTTTACCTCTTCCCTTTTGCTTTTGGGCCCGAGAGGATTTGAACCCCTGACCCTTGGTGCTCTCCAGCCTTTTTTTTCCATGTTTCCTTGGAATCTTTCCCAAGGCGTTTTTCCTCGGGAAGGCTTTGCTTGAAGCGCTGCTTTTCCCAAGGCTTT
>CAZMUN010000010.1:0-23339 GCA_964569815.1 uncultured archaeon | reverse complement strand
TTTTTTCCTTGGAAAAGGCTTGTGCCGGAGGCACTTCTTTTCCCAAGGCTTTTTTTTTCCTTGGAAAAGGCTTGTGCCGGAGGCACTTCTTTTCCCAAGGCTTTTTTCCCGCTGGAAAAAAGGCTTTATAAGACCAATGCTCTGCCAGACTAAGCTACGGGCCCAAGCCGTCACGCCTGGCTGGTGCGGGTCCGGTTGCCTGCTGTCAATCGAACGTGCTCGTTACGCTCGCCAAGCGTTTGCCTGTAATCTATTTTAGAAATGGAAATGGTTTAAGAACTTGCCTTTCGGCTGTTGCTGTTAAAAAATAGAAAAAAAAAGAGAAAAAAAGGAAATTTTGGCATTTCCCTTTTTTTTTATTTCAAAGCTTTCCTTAGCTCGTCTGAGAGCTTTTTTAGGTCGGCTTTCCAGTCAATCAAGATTCTGAGGCCTAACACTACTGCCAGAACGATTGCAAACGCCCAAATGAAGGGCGTTATGAATGCGTTGATTTGGTTTTGGATCAGTATTGCGGCGTCTCTGCCAAACACTAGGTTCAGTGAGATCAGGCCGGCGAATATTACGACTATTGCCTCTGCCAAAATCCCGGCAACCCTTTTGAGTTTGAAGGTTGTTGCTTCGATGATGTTTCTGGCGTATCTTGCTATAAGCAGACCTACAAGCATTACCACGACTGCTCCCAGCAGTGCAAAGAAAACCGGCGTGCCTCCGCCCGGTGCTTCGATGAAGAGGGCTGTGAGGTATTGCTTGAATGTTGCCAGCGAAAGCAGTTCGGCTGCCTGGGCCAGGAAAAGGCCTATGATGTACCATTTTGTCAGGCTGCCTGCTATTGCTGAGATTTCTTTGCCGCCAATTGCAGCTGTAAGATTTTGCTCGTCAATCCATTGGTCTACTTTGGTGCTTTGCAGTATCTTGATTACCACTTGTTTCACTATTCTTGCAACAAGCCATCCGATCAGTACTAGAATGATTGCCAGTATCAGGTCTGGCACTACTTGTGCAAACCTGGTTAGGATATCATTTCCTACTGAGGTCAGGCTTTCAATGAATTTTGCAAGAAACTCTTCCAAAGCGTTAACCATTTTGACGAATCACCTAAACCTTAAACATCTTCCTTGTTTTTAAATCTTCTGCATCAGGCCGTCTATTGTCCTTTTGAAATCGTTGATTGTGGAATTGTTTTCGATAGTGTGGTCTGCCATTGCTATTACTTGCCCTAATTCGAATTCTGTGGAGTCGTGGCTGTCTCTTTTCAAGAAATCCGTTTTGGTTTGCGCGTCCTGTTTGCTTCTTCTTTCAAACCTTTTTCCTTGGCCTGCGTCTATTGCAACAAGTTTAAAGCCCGGGATTTTTTTCTTGAAAAAAGCTATTTCGGAAACAGACCTTGGGCCGACAAAGACCGCTTTTTCAAGGCCTTCTTTTGAGGCTTTTTCAAGGGCCTTTTTTGCAACAACGTCTTTTCCAAAGCGTTCCCTCAAAAGCTTTCCCATTCTGGAGCGGTTCATTTTCGTGTCAGGCATTCCGGCTTTTTTCATTTCGTCCAGGAGAAGCTCGCTCATCACGATTTTTTCAAAGCAGTGTTTTTCGACAAGGTGGTCTGCGGCAGTGTCTTTTCCGGAGCGGGCCCAGCCTGTAAACGCAATTGCCTTCATGCGATTAGAGAAAAAACGCAAAGTGGTTATTAACCTATTTCTTCTTTTCTTTTTTCTTTTTTTCAATCCCTAGCTTGTAGTTGCCTAATCCAAGTACTGTGTTGTGGGGCTGGTTTGCAAGCAAGCCCAAAAAGTCCTTTTTTTTTATTTTTTTCTTTTTCTTTGCTCATGCGAGTTTCTCCAATAGGATGCCTGCTCCTGATAGCACGAAAAGGCCGACTGCGGTTGCTGCCAGATTGCTCCAGAACAGGTGGTTTTGGAAAAGCCATTCGTCGAAGATTATTTCGCTGAGGCCCCAGACCCCTTTCCAGAAGAGAATTATTGAAACCGCTGCAACAAGAGTGAACATTATTTTGTTGCGCTTGCGCATGTTGGTGAAGACTTCGGCCCAGGGGTCTGCCATATTTTGATAACGGCTTTTTGGTATTTAAGCTTTCTTCCAGCCTGTCTTTTACGCTTGCCCTGTAATGCGCCTGGAAGAAAAAAGAAAAAGTGGAATGGGGTTTTACATTCCCATTCCGCCCATTCCCATGCCTGGGGGCATTCCGCCTGGAGGCATTTCTGGGCCTTTGCTTTTGCCGCTTCCTGCGATTATGTCGTCTATGCGGAGAATCATTTCCGCTACCTCGGCACCTGAAGTGATTGCCTGGGTTTTCACAGACAGTGGCTCCACGACATTCAAGGCTTTCATGTCTGAAAGCTTTGCTTTGAGAACGTCTACGCCGATGGTTTTTCCGTTTTTTGCAGCGTGCTTGCTTCTCAGGCTTACGATTGTGTCCAGTGGATTCATTCCTGCTGTTTCTGCCAAAGTGCGTGGAATTTCCTCCAGGGTGTTTGCAAAGCCTTCCACTGCAAGCTGTTCGCGGCCTCCAACGCTTTTTGCGTAGTCTCGAAGCTTCATTGCGATTTCCACCTCTATTGAGCCGCCGCCTGCTACAACTCGGCCGTCTTTTATTGCTGTGGCTGTTGCCATCAAAGCATCGTGGACTGCCCTTTCAGCTTCGTCTACCACGTGTTCCGAGCCGCCTCTTACCAGCAGTGAAACGCTTTTTGGGTTTTTGCATCCTTCGATGAAGAGCATTGCGTCCCCTGCAATCTTTTTCTCGTGCACGAGCTTTGCTTTTCCAAGGTGGCTTGCGTTAATGCTGTCAATTCTTGTGACAACCTTTCCGCCTGTTGCCCTTACGAGCGCGTCCATGTCTGATTTCTTGACCCTGCGCACTGCGAGGATTCCTTCTTGGGCCAAAAAGTGTTGTGCCAAGTCATCGATTCCTTTCTGGCATATCACTACTTCTGTGCCTGCTTTTTTCAGGCTGTCCACCATTTTTTTGAGCATTCCCTCTTCCTGGTCTAGGAATGCCTGCATTTGCTCTGGTGAAGTTATTTCGATTTTTGCGTCTGTTTCCGTGCTCTTGACTTCAAGGGCTGCGTCAACCAGTGCAATCTTTGCGTTTTCTGCCTTTTTTGGCATGCCTCCATGCACGACTTCTTTGTCTATGACTATGCCTTCGATAAGCTGGCTTTCTGCCAAAGAGGCGCCCTGCTTTTTTTCGACCTTGACGTTTTCGATGTCTATGTTCATTTTTCCGTTTTCTTCGTCTGCTACCTGGGTTATTGCTTTGACCACTAAATCTGAAAGGGTTTCAGTTGATTCTGCTGCTTTTCCTGTCATTGAGGTCATTGCAATGTTTTTCAGGGCCTTTTTGTCGGAAAACTTTATTTCCTCTGCTGCCTCTTTTGCAAACTCTGTTGCTTTTCTTGCAGCAAGCCTGTATCCTTTGACTATGACGCTTGGGTGCACGTCGTTGTCGAGCAGGCTTTCCGCTTCTTTCAACAGGCCGCCTGCTATTACGACTGCGCTGGTTGTGCCGTCGCCTACCTCGTCGTCCTGTGTTTTTGCCACCTCTACCATGATTTTTCCGACTGGGTGCTCTATGCTCATTTCGTCCAAAATTGTGGCGCCGTCGTTTGAGATTGTCACGTCTCCCAGGTCATCGACAATCATTTTGTCCATGCCCTTTGGGCCAAGTGTTGACTTGACTGCGTTGGCCACTGCCTTTGCAATCAAAATGTTTATTCTCTGCGCGTCTTTTCCGCGCGTTCTTTTTGTTCCCTCTGTCAGGAACACTACTGGTTGCTGGTTTTCTGCCATATTCTTCATTCCTCCTTTGTTTTGCGTGATGTTACCAAAACCTCCGTTTTTGCCGTTTAAGGCTTTTTTTAAACGTAAAACAAGTGAATTAATTGCTGTATATCAATGTTTAAAAACCTTTGCGATTTTTGATGGATATCAAGGTCTAAAATGGATGCCTGCCAAAGCCCTTTTTTCGCCTTTGGCCTGCTTTTATTGCCTGCACTTCTTTTCCGTCAAAGAAAAGCAGGTATGCGTTTTCGCATTTTTCGTGCCCGAGGCTGCTTTTGACAACCTTTTTCCTGAAAGCTCGCCTGGAATAGTTTTTGCTGAATCGTTTTCTGCTGACGATGTTGAGACCGTTGCTGATGAAATCGAGGCATACTTTGTTGGCAGGTATGGCGAGAGAAGCGTTTTTGTTTCCAGCTCTGAACAGCTTTTGGAGCAGGTAAACCAGTTGTTCAGCCTTGTGACGATTTTTCTTGCAGGCATTGCCGGCATTTCGCTTTTGGTTGGCGGAATCGGCATGCTTCAGGCCTTGACCCAATAATTGCGCTGCGGTACGAGTAACTATTTTTTGCTTTTTTGCCTGCTTTTGACTTTTTTCATTCTTTGCTCGCGTTTCTTTAACACGAACTGTTTTGATTTTTCGTGGGTCTTTTTTTGGATTGCCTGGCTCAAGAGGCCTTTTGGGTTTATCCTGTAAAGGTATAATGGAACCGGCAGGTAGTAGAAATCGTATTTTTCCGCAATCCTTATCCACAAGTCCCAGTCTTCTGCTACGTGCAGGCTTTCGTCCAAAGGGCCTACTTTTCTTATGGCCTCCAT
Source organism: uncultured archaeon (assembly GCA_964569815.1). Classification (GTDB taxonomy): domain Archaea; phylum Iainarchaeota; class Iainarchaeia; order Iainarchaeales; genus CAZMUN01. The sequence goes on along the minus strand of CAZMUN010000010.1, from coordinate 18,728 downwards.
TCTGAACAGCGTGCTTCCTTGGGGGAATATGGCGCCCTTCAAAAGCTTGGCCATTGAAAAGCTCATGTCTGGGAAAGGGTCGTCAATGCTTCTTTCGGCCCGTGAGGGAAAAAACAGCGGGCCAATAATTTCCGAGGCCTCGTCTATTACCCATGCATGCCCGTAAACCAGGCCGCATTTTGGGTGCCTGTCCAAAACCTTTGCCGAAACCTCGAGCTTGTAGTTTACCATTACGTCGTCTGCGTCAAAAATGCATGCATACTTGCCCCGAACCTTTTTCAAGGCAAAGTTTACTGCATGGCTTTTTCCTGCGTTATGCTTTCTTTCAATGTATTTTATGCGCGGGTCCTTGAATTTTTTCACCTCTTTGCCTGTGTTGTCTTTAGAGGCATCGTTTATCACAATTAGCTCAAAATCCTTCATGGTCTGGTTCAAAATGGATTGAATCGCTTCCCCTACATATCTTTCAGAGTTGTAGGCGGACATTATCACGCTTACTTTTGGCTTGTGGTTTTTTTTAGCCATGCACAAAACTTAGTTCAAACTACTATAAAAGAACTGCCTTGCTTTTCTTTGGCCTTGCAGGTTAAGTTATTTATTCTTTAAGGTCCTATTTTTTGCATGCGCACGGCTTTGGTTTTTGGCTACTATGGCAAAGACAACATTGGGGATGACGCAATGCTGCAGGTCATTGCAGCCCAATTCAAAAAGCTTGGAGTCAAGACGGTTGCCCTTTCCTACAACCCGAGCAAAACAAGAAAAATGTTTGGAATTGAGGCGGTGAGCCATGAAGCAGACCTTGAAAAAATAGGCTACGATTTTTTTGTTTTAGGCGGGGGCACACAGATACAGGACTACAGGGTTGGCGGCTTTGAGAAACTTGTCCGCTTTTTCAAAAAGGCAAAAAAGCCAGGCGTGAAAACCTGCCTTCTTTGCATTGGCGCTACAAAACTTAAAACAAAGAAGGGCAAAGAGCTTGCGCGCGACCTTTGCAACAATTCGGATTTGATAATAATGCGCGACAGTGAAGGGAAAGTCGAGTTAAAAAAAGCAGGCGTAAAAAAGCAGGTTCATGTGTCTGCCGACCTCACTTTTTCAATGCCCTTGCCAAAAAAAGCCCGTGAAAAAAACGCGATTCTTTTTTGCCCGATTCCCTTTTACGAAATATATGAACAGGTTCCTTCCAAAGACAAGGCCTTGGGCAAGAAAATCGCACATGCCATAGACTCCGTTGCCCGGGAAACAGATGCAAAAATTTCGGTTTTTCCTTTTTTCAGAAAGTATGACACCGTTTTCTGCAAGCACGTTCTTGAACACGTTAAGTCAAAGAAGGTAAAGCTTTTGCCTTACAAGGCTCTTGGCCTTGGCTTGACAAAAACCTTTGAAAAGTTTGATTTGGTTGTTGGCATGAGATTCCACAGCCTTGTTTTTTCCGCCTTTGTTGGAAAGCCGTTTGTTGCAATCGCCTTCACTGCCAAAACCCGGAACTTTGTGAAAGACCTTTCTTGGAAAAAGCTGTCTGTTTTCCAGGGCTTTAAAGAAAAGGAACTCTCCAAAAAAACGGTTGCCCTTTACCGTGAAAGGGAAAAGTTTTCAAAAAAGGTTTTGGATGAAAGGAAAAGGCTTGCGGAAAAATCTCAAAAGGCCTTTGAGCTTTTCAGAAAAAAGCTTTTGTCTTAACCAAATCCAAAAACAGGGCGGCCGTCCAAGTCATTTTGTCGGCTCCAAGCGGGGCCCCGGCTTCAAACCCGTTTGCTTTCTTTGGCGCAAAGTACTCGTCGAAGAGCGGGATTGCAAACTCTTTCCTTACCGCATTTCTTGCCTTGGCTTTTTCAAGCCCCTGTTCCTCAAATTCCTTCTCCTTTCTTGCAATCCTTTTCCAAATGCCTGGGTTTGGCTTTTTTTTCACGTGGGCCCAGCCTATTGCAGCAAACCCGCTGTCCCACAACCAGCCATGGCAGTACTGTTTTTTGCTCGGTGTTGTAAACTGTTCCCCAAAGCTGTTGAATTCCATTAGTGAAGCGGCAAGGGTTTCCAAACGCCGCATTTCCCTGTGGCCCTGGCCAACCAAAGCAATCGTGTCCTTTCTTACCTGTTCAGCCAAGCCCCTGTCGTAGTGCTGCAGGCCTTTTGCAACAATCCAGTTGCGCACAGGCCAGATTGGCCCGCGGGCGTAGCCAATGCTGTTGAATTCATGGCTGTTCACTGGAACAGAGGGAACCATGAAACCATTCCTTGGATTGAACTCTTCTTCGTCTTTTAAATGCCTTAAAAGCTGTTCGGCTTGTTCCCTTGAAGCAATTTTTCCAAAAAGCCCTGCAAGCGAATGCACGGTTGAAACCCTTATGAGCTCGTTGTTTCTGACATCAAAGCTGTAAAAGAGGCCTGTTTCCCTGTCAAAAAGCTTTTTTCTTACGCCGTTCCTTACCTTCAAAGCAAGCCTGCTGTTTCTCTCAACTTCCGCCAAATAGTATGTCGCGGTTTTTGGGTCAATGTTGTGGAAATGCACTGCAAGGGCTTCAGCAAGCTTTGACATCGCGGTAAGCGATTCCTTAAAAATGCAGTTGAACAAAACGTCTTGTACCAAAAAAGGGCATTCTTTGTAAAGCTTTTCCTGGTCGTATTCCCTGGAAACAAAAAAGCCAAGCAGCCTTCCATATGCCTCATAGTCCTTGTTTTTTGGCCGCTGGCCTGCTGCAACGTAAAGCACGTCTTTCCTTTTCTTTATTCGCTGCTCAAACCCCTTTTCAACCAATTCCTTTCTCGCAATCTCAATGGCCTTGTCATAGCAGGGCGTGTTGTCGGAGCCAGTAGCCCAAGGGTGAAACACTGAAACAAGCCCCTCTCCGCCAGGGTCGCGTGCAGTCAAAAGAAAGTCATGGTACTGGCGCAAAGGCTTGTAAAACTTTTCAACGAAGTGGGCCATTTCAGGCTTGTGCCCAGAGTTTTGAAAAGCATGCCATAAGGCCATTGCAATGTTGGGCGGCTGTGTAATGCCCGAGGTCCTAAAAGCACGGTTTCCTGAAATTTTTTCCGAAACACTCCACTCGTTTGGGCCAGGGCTGTAGCCCTCTTGCCCAGGCACAAACCTTATCTGGGGCAGCATTCCATTGGACCACTGTGCCCTCAGCACTGAATCGATTTCGTTCAAGGCACGTTTTTCTCCGTAAAAAAGAGCCATGTAATAAGAAAGCCTTTCCTTTACTTAAGATTTTCTGCCCTGCCTAAAATTTGGCGGCTTTTTTCAGGGGAAAGCCCCTCCCCCTTTTTAATGCCTTTTTTAAGCCTTTTTATGATGCAAATTGGTAAATAGTTTTTTCCAAAAAAAAAACTATTTGCTCCAGGAAAAAAAAAACAAACGACAAGGAGTGATAACAATGAAGTTGAGATTCCAAGAAGAGGAAGAAGACGTGCCAGAAGAAGGCGAAGAAGAAACAGAAGAAGAAACGGGAGAATAAATCACCCGCAAAGCCTTTTTCTTAAAGGGGGGCGCTTCCTCAAAGTTGCGCCCTATTTGTTTTTATTTAACCAAAAAAAAAACCGGTTGCAAACGCAGCTATTCCTGAATCTGCTTTATGGCAAGACCCTTGCTTGTTATTTCAACAGGGTGAAGTTCCTCGCTGTGACTTGTGCCCCGCATTTTGGCAATGCTTAAAACCCTTTCAAAGGAAACAGCACGCCTCAACCGGCCCATTAAAACAAGTCCGTCGAACAAAAAGTCTTCCGGCGAAAACTCTATGTTGTCAAAGTCTGTTTTCTTTTTCTCAGCGGTAACCAAAAGCGTTACATTATGCTCTGTAAGCATGTCGATAAAGGTTAGAACCCTGGCCCTGAACCCACGCAGGTCTGTTGAAAGGTACTCCAAAGGCGTAATTGAGTCAATTGCAACCCTTTTCACGTTCTCCCTTCTTATCTCTTTCATCAACTCATCAGGGGCCATTTCATAACCGTGTGTTACAGGAATCTTCATTACCCTGATAAGGCCCTTGGATTCCAATTCATCAAAATCCATTCCAAGGCTTTTCGCATTCGTCTTAACCTTTTCAACGCTCTGCTCCGACGTCACGTAGACGCCTGACTCGCCATACAATCGGGCCCCGTTGTAAATGAACTGCATTGCCAGAATGCTTTTTCCCGAGCCAGGCTCGCCGCTTACCAAAACAGAGGACCTTAGCTGGAAGCCGCCGACAACCATAAGATCGTCAAGGCCCGGAGTCCCTGTCTTGGTTATTTCAATGCCTTCCATAAAAAAACCAACTAATTAATGGTTATTCTTGTATAAATAAATTATGGATTCGTCATTAGAAGCATTCTTAAAAAAAGAGGGCCTTTTTCTTATCCAAAGGCTTGGCAGGGGCCACAGCAGCCACATATTTCTTGCAAGCAACCAAAAAGGCCAAAAGCTTGTAATCAAAAAGGAGCGCCCTGACTCAACCCGCTTTAGAATGGCGGAGCGCGAAGCAGAAAACCTGGAAAAGGCAAATTCCCTTGGCATAGGCCCAAAGCTTTTCAAAGCCGACTCAAAAAAAAGAATTATTCTAATGGAATTCGTTGAAGGGCCGACTTTTGCAGAATGGCTTTTTTCCAACCCCTGCAAAAAAGAGCTTGGCCTTTTCGTCAACGAGCTCTTAAACCAAGCAAAGGCCCTTGACAAAGCCGGCTTGGACCACGGCCAGCTTGCAGGCACAGGCAAAAACATTCTTGTAAAAGGCAAAAAGCCTGTGGTCATTGACTTTGAAAAAGCCTCTTTGAAAAGAAAGTGCCATAATGCTTCCGTGCTTGAGGCCTTTTTATTCAAAAACCCGCATGGCGCTATAGCAAAAAAGGTTGCCGAAATCAGAAACAGTTAGCATTATTATATTCTGCTATAATCAAATAATACTTATGGCAAGGAGAAAGAGCGGAAGGCAGGGCAAAAAATGGGGCAAGCCAAACAAGCCACTGCCTGAACGCTACCTTGGCATGGGCCAAAGCAGCAGGCTCGCCGGCTCAGGCCGGCCTTTGGGCAAAGAGCCTGTGGAAAGGCCTACAAGAAAAGGCAAAAAAATTTTTCCACACGAGCTTGGACTGTCGCCATTTCAAAACGGGTTTGCTGGAAAAGTTGAATTCGCTTTTGCAAAAGATGCAAAGTCTGCCCCCACAACCAAAAAGACTGTCGCGCTTTTCTTCGAACTCAGGTCAGGCTTTCTTGTAAAAAAGTCTGTGAAGGTTGACGGCAAGCCAGCCAACATAACTGAAAGAACGCTAAGGCCGTTTAACGCAGCCCTCGCAAACGCCTCTTTTTCGCAGGGAAAAGCCCGTGTTGGGATAAGCCACAAGATTGCAAAAGCCTTGGGCCTTGCAAAATAGCCACTTCTCCAAAAAAAAAAGCGGCGACCACAATCCAGCCGTTTCCTGAACTTGTGGTCAGCCTTTTAAGAAAAGGCTGGCGAAAAAGCTGTCGCGCTTTTAAGAAAAGGCTGGCGAAAAAGCTGTCGCGCTTTTTGGAAAAGGCTGGCGAACACCGGCCTCTTTTACCTATTTTCTGAACTTGCGGTCAACTTCGCTTATCAGAACATCGCATGCTGCCTTAATGCTTTCAAGCTGTTTTATAATCCGCTCTTTTTCCAGCTCTATTTCCTGAACGGTTTCATAAGGCTCAACTGCTTCTCTCAGCATGCCGCCGTCAACATAAGCATATGGATGAGAATCCATTTTCTTGGCAATCCTTTCAACCATTTTTCCAAGCCAGACATTCATTTCGTCCTTTACTTGGCCCTTGATTTGCTTGCCCTCGCTCAAATGGCCTCTGAGCATGTTTACAATTGTTGCTCTTGGAAAAGGAAGCTTGTCTTCCTCTATTTCTGTTTCCTCTTCCTCTTCTTTTACTGTCTCCTGCTTCATTCCCTCTTCTTCCTGCTCAGGCGCCTCTTTTTTCTTTGCCATATCAATTGCCTCCCAAAATTTTGTTAATTAGCTATAAAAATATACAACAATTTGTGCAGGATTCACATTTTAAAGCCTTTCCCTTAAACAAATTTTGCCTTTAATCTGGTGCCGGTTTTGCTAAAACGCTCCCAAAAAAGCTAAAAACGGCTTTTTTTTTAGCTTTTCGCGCTTTTCAGGCTGTCCAAAATGTCCTGCAAAAACACCTTTCTTACAGAAATAACTGTATCCCCGCCGCCTGAGTAAACCAAAAGGCTTTCTCCATCCAAATCGGGGATTGTGACTGTTGGAAAAACCACGTCGTTGATATAGCCCTTTTTCTCATACCTTCTTTCCGGCTTGAACAAGGGCTTGCTTTTCGGGGTTCTTGCAAGAACCCTTTCAGGCTCCTCCAAATCAAGCAAAACCGCGCCGGCACTGTAAACCTTTTGCCTTCTTTTTTCGTAAACGCCGTGGTATATCTCAAGCCAGCCTTCTTTTGTCTTCAATGGAACAGAGCCTCCGCCAACCCGTTCGGACTCCCAGTAGCCTTCCCTTGTTCCAACAATGCTTTTCTCTTTTCCCCAGTAAACAAGGTCCTTTGAATGCGAAATCCAAATGCTTGGCCTGCTGAACTCAAAAGAGCCCTCTGGCCTGTGCAAGGCCACGTATTCGCCGTTTATTTTTTCCGGAAACAATGCGACATCCTTGTTCTGCTCCCTGAAAATAATGCCCTTCCTTTCCCAGTTCCTCAAATTTTTTGAAACAGCAAGGTTTGTGCAAACGCCTTCAACCTTGTTTACCGTAACATAGGTCATGTAATAGGATCCAACGATTTCTGTGATGCGCGGGTCTTCAACGCCATACTGGCCTTCTTTGTTTGTGCCGTGAAAGCTTGGCTCCTTGAACACTTTTTCGACCTTGAAGCCTGTTTCGTCAAGCAAAACCTTTCTGAAGTGTGAAAATGTTTTCAGCCTACAGGTTTTGTCCTTCAAGTAAATAAGGTTCTGGTCTTTTGCAACCACGTCATCCGGGTGGATTTTTTCTCCCATGGTTCGGTACTGCTTGCTTGAGATTACGACAGGGCAACGCATGTAAGGGTCGTCGTTTTGGTGCGAGTTTTCTGCAACCCTTGCCACCAGCATTATTTTCTTGCTTGCAAGCCTTACCCCTGCCGGATTCAAAATGCCTTTGACTTCCCAGCCCTTAAAGCTTGGCTTCACGTCTTCCGGCTCAAGCAAAAGCCGTTGCTCTGCTTCCATGAAAATAAAGAACACTTTCTCTTCTTTAAACCTTTCCCTTCCAGCAAGCCTCTGAAAACCAAAAAACAGGCCCCTGCATTTTTTTTGGCCAAAATTCTTTTTCCAAACGAATTAGTCCAGGCAAAAAAAGCCATGCCCTGTCTTGCAGCATTTAAAAAACAATTCCCCCTACAATTCTTTTGCCGGTGATGATTTGGCTGCTGCCTAGAACTCGTATGCGTGATGCGCACCTATTTCTTTCTTTCCCTAATTGTGTCCGGTTCAGTCCGCCCATCTCTCTTCACAGGCTTTAGCCTCAGTGTCATCGTCAGATCCACATACCCGGACACACAAATATTGTGCAAAGACTACTTTTTATAAGCTTTCACAAGCCTTAAGATGATTTCCTCGTATGTTTCTCCTTTCTTTCCCAAGTCTTTGAGTTTTTCCCTGGTCGAAGGGCTGAGTTGGATTGTTGTTACTCTGCTTCTGTATGGCATATGCCACTATATAACGCTGTAGGTATTAATAAATATTAGGTTTTGAGGCAGTAACCTGAAAAAAATTCTTAAAAGCAAGTGATTTGGCTCAGCCAAACTCCCCGTTAATGTAATCTTTTGTGAGCTGGTCTGAAGGATTTGAAAAGAGCTTGCTTGTTTTGCTGTATTCGATTATTTTTCCATTCAAAAGATAGCAGGCATAGTCTGAAATCCTCTTGGCTTGATGCATGTTGTGGGTTACGATTACAATCGTGGTTTCGTTCTTCAGCTTTTTGAGCAATGACTCGATTTTGGCTGTTGCTATTGGGTCAAGGGCTGAACACGGCTCATCAAGCAATATCACGTCAGGATTTATCGCCAAGGCCCTTGCAATGCAAAGCCTTTGCTGCTGGCCTCCTGAAAGGCTGAAAGCTGACAAAGAAAGTCTCTCACTTACTTCGTCCCACAACTCAGCCTTCTTAATGCTCTCTGAAACTATGCTGTTCAGCTGCTGCTTGCTTATCTTGTTCTGCAAGCGTAGACCGTAAGCAACGTTGTTAAAAATCGACATTGGAAAAGGGTTTGGCTTTTGGAAAACCATCCCTATTTTTTTCCTCAAGCCCACAACGTCAACTGTCTTTTCATAGATGTCTTGCTTGCTGTATGAAAGCTTTCCATCAAGTTTGGATTCAGGAATCAAGTCATTCATCCTGTTAACGCATCTCAGCAGCGTGCTTTTTCCGCAGCCGCTTGGCCCTATCAATGCAGTTATTTTGTTTTCTGGAATCTTAAAATTTATGTCGAACAAAATCTGCTTTTTCCCATACCAAAAGTTTACTTTGCTAAATTCTATTTTTACGTTGTTCATTTTACCAGTCCTTCCTTTTCCTTATTTTGTACCTTATCACAAAGGCAGCAAAGTTTAACGTAAAAACAATCACTATTAGGACAAAGGCAGTTGCCAAAGCATACTCTCTTGCATGCTGACTACTATGCTGGGTTGCCAGAATGAATAGGTGGTAAGGCAATGCCATGAACTTGTCAAAGGGCGAACTAGGCAAATAGCCCATGAAAAAGGTTGCGCCAACCATTATAATCGGCGCGGTTTCTCCCATGGCTCTTGAAATTCCCAAAATCGAGCCAGTCAACATTCCGCTGAATGAATGTGGCAAAACATTCCGCCTTATTGTCTGCCATTTGGTTGCGCCAAGAGCAAAGCTTCCCTCCCTGAAAGAGACCGGCACTGCCTTAAGGGCCTCCTCGCTTGCAGTTATTATCCAAGGCAAGGTCATGCAGCCAAGTGTCAGCGAAGCTGCAACAAGCGACGTGCCAAAATCAAGGAACATTACAAAAAAAGCCAAGCCAAACAGCCCGTAAACCACCGACGGAACACCGGCAAGGTTCCTTATGGCAAGCTTTATCACCCTTGTAAACAGGTTATCCTTTGCGTATTCATGCAAGTAGATTGCAGTACAAATGCCTATCGGAATGGAGGCAATCGCAACTCCAATTCCAAGAAAGATAGTTCCAACTATCGCAGGAAAAATGCCGCCCCCTGTTATGTCTGCATGCGACCACATGCTTGTCAAAAACTGCAGGTTGATTACATGGAAGCCGCCGATAAACGTGTAGATTAGCACAAACAAGAGAACTGCAATTGAAAAAAAGGCGCTAAGTCCGAAAACTGTGAAAAAACAATTTTGTATTGTGTAGTTGTTCACCATTTGAATTTCCTCGCGTTTCTTTCAATTACTACGTCGCTGAAAAAGTTAACCGCAAAAGTCATTGCAAAGAGCACAAGGCCGATCGCAAAAAGTGCCTCATAGTGCAAGCTGCCTTGCACAACTTCCTTTATCTCTATGGCAATGTTTGCTGTCATCGGCCTCGCAGGGTCAAAAAAGGAGAGAGGCATTGCCCTGCTGTTGCCTGCAACCATCAAAACTGCCATGGTTTCTCCGACTGCCCTACCCAAGCCAAGCATTACGGCTGCAGCAATGCCCCCCAAAGCAGCCGGCAAAAGCGCAAACCTGACGGTCTGCCACCTTGTTGCTCCCAAGGCAAGGCTTGCCTCCCTGAATTCCTTTGGCAGGGAAGTCAAAACATCCTCTGAAATGCTTATAATAGTAGGCAGCACCATTACTGCAACCACTATTGACGAAGTTAACGCGTTTAGGCCGCTGCTCAAGCCAAAGGCCTGTGCTATAAGCGGAGATAGGAAAAGTATTCCAATCAATCCAAGCACAACAGAGGGGATGCCGGCAATCATTTCAATAACCGGCTTTACAATTTCCCTAACTTTGGGGCTTGCAACTTCTGAAAGGTAAATCGCACTAGCAATACCCAGTGGAATTGCTATAACAAGCGCCCCAAGAGTTACCATCAATGTTCCAACAACCAAGGCAAGGATTCCCCAGCTTGGCTGGTTATAAGAGGTAGGGTTCCAGTCCTGTCCTAGAAAGAATTCTTGTGACGAAATTTCGCCAAAAGCCTGTATGCCTGTAAAGAAAAGGAATGCGAAAATTCCTATCAAAATGAGAAGTGCGGTGCTGCTTACAAGTAAAAAGAACAATTTTATTAGTCTCTCCTTGCTTTGACTGGTTTTTAGCATTGGATTACACCCCTGGCTTGGTTTAGAGGCAGTGGGCAACCTTTTTTTGGGTGCCTCCTATTCTCTAAAGCCCTTTAAACTGCTAAATCTGATCCACCAGCGCTTGGTTGTGTTCTTTGTCTTCTGCTGTAATTTCGACAAAGCCTGTTTCTTCCACTATCTTTTGCCCTGTTTGGCTTAGCTCGAACAAAATGAAGTCAAGCACGGCAGAATTCTTCCCGGGCTTTTTTGCAGTATACTGGTAAAGCGCCCTTGAAATCGAGTACTGGCTGAGCTTTGACTTGTCCAGTGGAGAAATATATGGGCCGCCTTGGTCTGACACTGAGATCACGTTGATGCCAGGCACCTTGTTGCCTGATTGGTCAACAATGTAGCCTAAGCCAACATAGCCAATGCCTGTCTGGTCTTGCCTCACTGCGTCAACTATTGCCTGGTTACCTTCCATGTTCCTCATGCTAGGCGAGTAATCTCCTTGCACAACCTGCTCCATGAAGAAAACATAGGTTCCTGATGTGCTTTGCCTTCCGTATAACGTTATTTCCATGTCTTTGCCGCCAACTTCGCTCCAATTGGTTATTTCTCCCAAGTAGATTTTTCCAATCTGGTCTTTGGTCAACTGCTTGACATCGTTGTCAGGGTTTACTATCACAGAAAGCATATCTCTTCCAATGATAAACTCCCATGGATCAAGGCCCCTTGCTGCCGCCTGACTCAGTTCTTCCTCCTTTATCTTTCTTGACGCGTCAGCTATGTCTATTTCGCCGTTTATTAACGCAGCAATCCCTGTTCCGCTTCCGCCGCCTGTTACTGAAATCATTGAATTTGGGTTTTCTTTTGTGTAAGCCTCTGCGGCGTTTGAAACCAGCTGCAGCAGAGTATCACTGCCCTTTATCTCAAGCTGGCTGCTTGCTGCAGGCAGGCTTGCTTGCCCTGTTGGCGAACCTTGATTCACACAGCCTGCTGTGAGAATCGCCAAAGCTATTAAGCAAATGGTTAGACTGAATCGCATTTTTTTTGCCCCCCTGAATTTTTTTATATAAATTAGAAACAAAACGCGATTTATATAGTTGAGCTATATAAACTATATAAATCTTCGAAATAGTATATAGGAATTTTTTTATACTTGTTGCAATCAAAAACATACATGCAAAGAAGACGTATACAGCTGATTGCGGGCTCCACCTACAGCGTTTCCCTGCCCAAGCAATGGGTAAAGAAAAGCAAGTTGAAGGAAAAGGACGAATTGCTGCTTCACGAAAAAAGCGACGGAACCCTTTTGGTTTCCCCGCAGGTGCTTGAAGACAGGAGGATTAACGAAATCACCTTAAATGTCCCAGAATACTTGCACAACCTAGACCAGATTCTTTTCGCTGTTTACTACCTAGGAATTGAAACAGTAAACCTTTATTCAAGGGACAAAATCTCCAAAGAAGCTAAAACAAAGATAAGAAAATCGCTTACAAACATGAGCGGAACAGAGATAAGCTACGAAGACGAGAAAAAGGTCATTATCAGGGTTCTGCTCGACAAGTCAAAGGTGGAAATCAGCCAAGTGCTTAACAGAATAAACCTCGTAATTGAAATGTCAATAGAAAACATTTTGGGCAAGATGGACATAAACGAAATAAGAATAAACGAAAACGAAATAGACCGGCTCTACCACCTTATAACAAAAATAACCTCTGTTTCGCTGATAGACAGCAATATTCTGGCCTCTTCAAACATCGGCAACACTTCCCTGATTCCACACTACTTCCTGTTAAGCAAAAGGCTTGAGAACATCGGAGACAATCTAAATGATTTGGCCAAATACCTGAAAAGAAAAAGGCTTAGGTTCAATAACAAAGAATTCTTAGCCCTTGTAAAGAAAGAGCTAAACAGAAGCATGAAGCATGTTAAGCAGAAATTTCCAACAATCTTTCAAAAAATGGATGCCGAAGAGCTAAAAAGAGCCAATCTGCAAGTTAGTAGGCTGCCAGACCCGGTGATTTCAGACCACTTAAAAGCAATACTAAAATACGTTGACGACATAGAAGACGAAGTGGTAAACCTGTCATTCTACAACCAGTTAATCAGGGACAAAGTAATCTGATTCTTAAAGATTTGCTTTTAGTCTATATAAAATTCTGATTAGTTACATAGTTTATTTAGCGCATTTATATAAATGCCTTTTCCGTTCATTGAACGCTTTGCAATACTCAAAAAAGCAAAGGGGGTTGGCAAAAATGAGTGAGTGGGTTCTTGTTTCAGGCAAATGGCTCGTCCATAAAAAAGAGGTAAGGGGAAATGCCTAAAGCACTTCACAGGCTACAATGGACTTTACTGAAAGGCGAATGGCTTGGAAGATGCTACAAATGCTCCAAGACAGGAAAAATCGTTTCATGGAATGACAGAGGCAGAGAAGGACTGTGTTTAGACTGCTACAAAGGCCTGCAAACAGCAAAATAAAGCAAAAACCAGAAACGGAAGAAAAAGCCTGAAGAAAAAACAGCTAGACTCGTTGAAAATGCCGTTAGTCGAAAAAAACAAACAAAAAAGAGGTGGTTGGAATGAAAAGCAAGCAGCCGCCTAGGGAAAGCGGTTGCTACTCTTCCCTCAAGCTTTCAGACAAAAGCGGCTCCAATGCCTCAAGCTGCAGTTGCAGCCTGTACATTCTCTCAAAATAAGGCTGCATTGCCTTGGCAATTGCTTCTTGGAACGCGTTAGGCTCTTTTTCTGCCTGCTTGCCCATGCCCATTCTTTGTCTTTTATCTGCCATTTCACGCTTAAGCTTGCCCAATTCTGCTCCGAGACTGTTCCATTTTTCAATCCGTTCATCCTGAGGCAATCTGGCAAAACGAGCTTGTATTTTGTTGATAAGTAAGCGCTTCCTTTTTTCAGATATTACCTGGTAGGGTTTATGGGACTGCAACAAGCCCCTTTTAGGCGGCTTTGTGCTTCTTTTAATCGCCATTCAAATAAATCTAAGAAGCAATAGTTTTTATTCCCTTAATAAAACCAGCAAACCAGAAATCAAAAAGAAACTGAAATTAAGAAACCCCTATAATTAACAGGGAGAAGGCAAGCTCCTGCAAGGTTTTTCTCGCGAAATGGAATGCTTCTCGGTTGATTAATGCTTCTTTTAAGCCTGCTGGCCATTGCTTTTGGGTAAAGTGCTTTTTCGCTGCTCCCTGCACGCAAACAAGCTTGCTCAGCCTTCTTGATTCGCCTCATTTTTCGGCCAAATCGCTCTATCCTGCAATTTATTTGACTCACGTTCGACTCATCTGTGGTTTTTGTGACTCACTCCCCCATCTTTCAATTGCGTACCGCTTGCGCGCCATTTTGTCCCAAAGCGCATCATTAAATTTTTTCTGGACATTTGCCGGCAGCCCAACGGCAACAAACTGCTTAAAATTGCAAACCTTCCAACAACTCCTTTTTTTGCCACAGTTCTGAGGCATGTTTTTGACCTTAAAGCGCAGGGATACTCGGAAAAACAGCTTGAGGAAACCTTTGATTCAATAGTAAGCGACTGGGAGGCTGCTTCCAAATTTGTAAAAACAGAGCACGCCATTAATGACATAGTCTCTTTTTGCGAAACGCAGGCTAACGGAAACGCTTCTCCATTCTTTGTATTGGGCGTGCTTAGTGCATCAAAAAAGGTTGCAGATGTTATGGCCAAGTTAGAGAAGAAAAAATTCTTCAAAAAGAACAATTGCCTTAAGAGGGTAACAATTTCTGAGGAAGGCAACCAGCCAAGAACTGAAGTTATATTCATAAAAAAGAAACAATCAATGTAGCTAATGCCTTGTCTTTCGGGTTGGTTGGGCAGACTGAGGCAGTGGAAACATTTAAAATGTGTTTGTAAACATAACTATTATGTGGTTTTGTTATGCCGAATATTACTTTGTCAATTACTGAGGATACCAGGCGTAAGATGAAGGCGCATCCTGAAGTAAGGTGGTCTAATGCAATTAGAGCTCTTATTGACAGAAAGTTGAAGGATTTCGAGGAAGCCGATAAGCTCGCTCAGAAGAGTGTGCTTGCTGAAAAAGATGTTGAAATCCTGTCCAAAAAGGTTGCCAAAGATTCTGCAAGGCATGCTGAGAGGCTTCTGAATGAGGGCAACAATTGACGCCAACACTCTTTTCTCTGCCTTACTAAAAAAAGGCCTAACGAGAAAAATCTGGTTTGGGCCGGAAATGAACCTCTATGCTCCAATGTTCCTTTTAGTTGAATTTCAGAAATACGGTAATTTCTTACAAAAGAAATTTCGGGGCAGCGATGAGGAATTTAAACTGCTTTCGCAAAAATTGCTTTCTCAGATTAAATTTGTTTCCGACCAAGAATTAAAGCCTTTTTTACCAGCAGCCGCCTCTCTAATAAAAGACTCTAAGGACTGGCTTTATCTTGCCTGTGCCCTCAAAGAAGACACTGTTATCTGGAGCAATGACAAAGGATTCAAAAAACAAGGCCGGTTAAAAGTTTTCTCTACAGCCGAAATGAAAGAAGAAACAGGCGCTCTTTAGCCGGAACTAATGCATCCTCTTTCGGGTAGGATGGGTGGATTGGTGCAAAACATATCTTTTTATTATATTTTGTTATAAGTTATATTGGTGATTTTTGTGGCTAAATCTGTTGTTGATTTTGGTGAGCGACAAGACAGGATTTTGACTATTGTGAAGGGAAAATATGGCTTGGGCAATAAGTCTGAGGCTGCTAATTTGATTGTTTCAAAGTTTGAAGAGGCTTTTTTGGAGCCTGAGCTAAGGCCCGAATATCGAGAAGCGCTTCTGAAGGTGGATAAAGGCAAGTTTGAGAAATTTTCAAGCGTTAAGAAATTGAGGGCTGAGCTTGAAGATGCATGAATTTGAGGTAAGCCTTAAGCTTAAGCGGATTTTGAAGAAACTTGCCAAAAAGGACAAGCTAAGGTATGAAGCTACTCTTAAGAAGATTGAAGAAATTTGTTCAAGCCCGGATATAGAGCACTACAAAAACCTGTCCTATGTTATGAAAGATTTCAAGAGAGTGCATATCCTGTCTCATTTCGTGCTTGTTTTCAAATTTGAGAAAAAAAAAGGTAAAATAAAGTTTGAAGACCTGCAGCATCATGACGACATCTACAGGCGTTAAACTGGGGCTGAAGCTTCATCTTTCAGGGACGTTGGGCGGACTGAGGCAATTGGTTTTTTTTTCAAGTTTGCTTTTTTTTTAATAATTTTGGCACATTTTATTTTTTATGAAAGGAAAACCTGGGCAAAGGCGGTCGTCAGGCAAAAGGCGGATTAAAAAAGATTTTGGAAAAATGGGTTGTTCTCAAATCAAAAAAATAGTTGATGCTGCCCAAACCCCTGAAGCTCTCCTCAAAAAAGGTTTGAATGCTCGGCGCCTTCAGGCAATGGGTTTTTCTCCAGAATGTTTGAGAACTAAGCGTTTGCCTTTGGGAGGCAGTACGCTTGAAAAACCGGGGTTTAGGGCAAAGCCGCTTAATCAGTTGAACTTTTCGTTGAACCAGCTTATGAGCCTGGGTGTAACTTTACGCGGCCTTTGGAGAGTTTTTTCAGCAGATGGTTTAAGGTCTCTTAAACCGGAAGGTTACGAGCGTTTTAGGGCGCAAGGGTTTAGTGAAAGGTTTTTGGAAAATCTTAAAAAAGCAAAACCAAAAATGGACGACCCTGCGTTGCCAGGAGCTCTTTTGAAAAGTGCAGGCGTTCGGGCAAATGCTTTGAGGGCAAATGGCTTCAGTGCGCTTGAATTGCGTGAAGTGGGTTACACTGCAGAAGAGCTTTCAAAAGCAGGCTACTCTGCAGCAGAAATCCGAAAGGCCGGTTTTTCACAGCAAGAAATAGCCAAAGCAAGAAAGAAATCTTGAACTAAATTTAACATCTGCCCTTGTTTGGCTGCTTCTTTTAATCATTTCTTCTGCGCCTGTTTTCTTTGAAAACCCTGTTTTTTCCCTGAATTAGGCTTTTTTTAGGGCTTTTCGGGGGTATGCCTTTATATTTGTTTTTCCGGCTTTAATATTTTGAAATTTTGCCTCAAAATGGCGAAAACTCATTAAAAAACGCAAAAAGGAGGAGTTTTACAATGGGAGACTCATTAGTTGTTGGAAGTAAAGTGAAAGAAGCAGTAAAGGCTGCAGGATGCAATACATCAGGGGACTTTGTTGACGCTTTAAGTGCTGAAGTTAGTTCAATGGTTGCAAAAGCAGCAAAAAGGGCCCAGGCAAACGGAAGAAAAACAGTCAGGGCAGCAGACCTTTAAAACCAGTTTTTTTCTTTTTTGTAAGGGGGCTTTGCTCCCTTACCAAAAATCTTTTTTCTATGGAACAATTCTTTCAATCTTGTAGTAGTTGATGTCGTTTTCCGAGTCAACGACAGCAATTTCCAGGCTTGTTCTTATGTTGCCGGCCAAGCGAACCATTCTGCTTAACTCGGTCATTGAAAAGCGTTCGGCTTGCTTTGTCACTTGAATGACTTTTTCTGTGTGGGCCTGGCCTGGCTTTTTTCCGCGGGGGTAAACGCGGAAATCGAATCCAAACTTGAAGCCTGTTTTAACGCAGAACCCGCGGTTCCTCAAATCGCGGTAGACCGCGTACTTGGTGAAAAAGTCTTTTTCACGCCTTTCGGAATATGCTATGAGTGCTTTTTTTGAAACCGCTTTCCCTTTCTTGTCGCGAACCTTGATTTTCTTTTTTTCTTTGAGGTAAAGGGTTTCAAACAAGTCCAGGACATATTCCCCTTCGGTTCTTTCTCCAAAGCCTTTTTGCTGAAGCTGGTCCTTCAAGCGCTTTGTTTCAACTATTGCCTTGCTTTTCACCAAAAGACACATTTCAATCAACTATTTTTTGTTGTTGGGAAGTCCTTTAATTGTTTGGTTTAACACAACCAAGTCGTGTTTTGACAAAGGCCTTTTCATTCCAAGCTTTTTTATTTCTCCGAGAATTTCGCGGCCTCTTTCTGCTGAAAGCCGGCCAGCTTCTTCCAAAATGGCTTCCGGCGGCCTGTTTCCGGAAATTCTTCGGTATTCTGATTCGATTGCCTGCCTTACAGGCCTTGCCCCTGTTTCTTCAACCCTTCTTGCCCTTTGGTTAAGGTCCCTTGCAAGCCCTGCAATTGGCCTTCCGCCATGCCTGTTCAGCAGGCTTTGGGTGTCCGCAACCATTCTTTGTAGTTGGGCCTGTTCAAATGCCTTGACATTGGCTTCTGTTCCCGAAACTCCGCCCCGAACCACTTTGAGAAACTCCTTGGGAACGGTTACCCTTACAGGCTTTGCTGTCGGAACCTTTTCCCCAAAAAAGTTTTTCCTGTTAACTCTTCTTACACTAGGCTTCTTTTTTTTGGCTTGCGCTTTTTTTCCCATTGCTTCGCCGTTTATAAACATTTAATAACATGAAACTAATATTAATAGCTTGAGGCTGGAAGAATGGCAAAAATAGACCCTTGGGGGAGCAAGGCAGTTGCAAACTACGAGCACGTTTTCCAAGAATTTGGTTTGGCAAAGTTTCCTGAATCCATGGCAAAAAAGCTGGGCCACCATTTTTTTCGCAGGAACATTGTGATTGCACACCGTGACTTTGAAAAAGTTTTTCGAAAAATAAGCGATAAAAAGCCTTTCATTAACATTACTGGGATTGCCTCTTCCGGGCCATACCATTTGGGCCACAAGGCAGACATAGACCTTTTCCTTTTCTTCAAAAAGTGTGGCGCAAAAAACTTTTTCTGCGTTTGTGATTTGGATGCCTACTGCAGCAGGCAGAAGGTGGAAAAGCTTGGTGATGCAAAAGACTGGGCTGTGAAGAACGCGGCCGATGCCCTAGCCTTGGGCCTGTCAGAAAAAGACATTTTTGTGCAGGGCAACCGTGAAAAGGAATACTACTCTTTTGCTTTCGAGCTCAGCAAGAAGATAACTGCAAACACCTTTACTGCTATTTATGGCCAGCTTGACTTGGGAAAGGTTTCAGCAAACCTGCTTCAGTATGCCGACATACTTCACGGCCAGCTTCCAAGCTTTGAGGGAAAGATGCCTTCAATTACCGGCATTGGCTTGGACCAGGACCCGCATGCCCGTGCAACACGAGATATTTCAAAAAGGCTTGACTATGATTTGGAGGTTCCAAGCTTTGTTTACTTCAGGCACCAGTCCGGCCTCAAAGAGGGCAGCAAGATGTCTGCGTCCCAGCCTGACACCGCAATTTTTCTCAACGATTCAGAAGCAGAGGTGAAAAGGAAAATCAGCAACTGTTTCACCGGCGGCCGCAACACGGCTGAAGAGCAAAGGCGGCTTGGCGGCATTCCTGAAAAGTGCAAAAAATACGAGCTTGACTTGTTTCATTTGGAGTCTGACAAAAAGCTGGAAGACGTTTTTAAAAAATGCAAGTCGGGGGAAAGGCTTTGCGGGGAATGCAAAAAGCTTACTGTGGAGTACTTGAACAGCTTCCTCAAAGGCCACCAGGCAAAAGCCAAAAAGGCCTTGCCAAAGGCAAAAAAAATAGTTTTTGGAAAATAGCTATTC
>CAZMUN010000009.1:0-33846 GCA_964569815.1 uncultured archaeon | reverse complement strand
GGGGACACGGCCATAGAAATAGAGCTATGCCAAAACGACCCAGAATGCCGCGGTGAAGCAACAGAGGGCGGAATAACGGTTACGCCAACCCGTTTCACGTTAAACAAGGACAACCCGACAATGGAAATAGCAATAGCAAGGCAAAGCATTCCAGGAATGTACGGAATCCCTGTTTCGGCAAAAACGCCTGGAAGAAGCTTCAGGCGCGTGGCTTTGATAGACGTTTTGGTCCAGCCGAATTCGGACGAAGTATTCCTTTTAGACAAGTACGCTTTCACATTGGTAGGAGAGGGAAGCCAGGACAACGCAACAGTAACAAACAGCCTGCTTGCAGAAGATGTCTCGGTTGACGCATCTGTATGCGACTGGGGCACTGCAACAGACGACGAAGGCTTTGACCCACTGCTTGCAGCAGGATTGGGTGCAGCAGTAGGCGCCCTATTGGGAGCCAAGGATGCAATAGCAGCTGCGCAAACAGGGTTCAAGGCAGCAGCATTAGCAAAAGACGGCTTGATGAGAGGCGCCTATGACGCAGCAGAAGTAACAGATGGATTTGCAGGAGATGCCCTTGACTTGGCAAAAGACGGCCTTGACCAGACTAAAGAAGTCAAAGAGGCCGCAAGCAAGGCAGAGGAATCGGCAAGCAAGGCAAAGGTTGTCATGGATAAGGCAGTAACTACTGAAGTTGCCGCAGTTGAAGAAGCATGCTGCAGGCCAGGAGTTTTAAGTGCACAGGCCCAGGCAGTCACCAAAGGAACAACCGCAGTAAGCAAGGCATTTAATGGAGTGAGCAAGGCAATTGACTCCGAGTATGTTTCCATGGCATCACAAGGCGTTACAAAGGCAACAGATGCTGCAAGCAAGGCAACACAGGCATTTAATCTTGCAGATGCAGCGATAGATGCTGCTTCGCCAAACAGCGCCAGCGAAGTTGCAAGCGCACCGGCATCCGCAATCCAGATATTCAAAAATGCAAAAGCAATGGAAGAAGCCTCAAAGGCAGCCAGCGAAGCAGCAAAAAGCACTTTCATGGCAACAAAGGCCGCTGGAGAGGCTATAAAGGCGCAGGAGGTAGCAAAGATTGGAACAGATCTGGCAACGCAGGAAGCGGCATATGACGCTTTGACTGCTGCTATTGGCGAAGTTACCTGCGGATGTGGCGTAGATGCATGCGCTGGATGTGGTGCTGCCCAAAGCGCTGCTGCAACAGCCTTGCAAACAGAGCAGAAAACATATACCAGTGCAGTTAATGCGGGCAAAACATCAATTGAAGAGGCAATGGACCACTCAAATGATTTTATTCAGGACAGCGTAATAAACGGGGCAAAGGGGATAGAAGGCCTTATTGCTGACACAACAGGCTCAATAAACGCCCTTGATTTAGGTGACCAGAGTTCTGCATTGATGGCAGAGGTTGCTGAAGCGGCAGGCGATGCAGCTTCATTCAGCTACGGCAAGTTTTTCGGCGTTTTGGGAACCTACGCTGCTTTGGGTGCATTGGCTGGTGCAATGGGAGCAATGCTTTTTGGAGACGACCCATGCGAGGAACGCTTTACGGCAAATTTGATGGACTACATTATTAATTTAGTTGACGACACGCTGCCAATTGACGTCGACCACCCGCAGATTACAGGAGAGTGGAGCACTGATGACGCGAAGACGTTTGGAACCTATGACAAGCAGGAAGTGGGCCTGTACTTCCAGAACAATGGCTTGGAGGAATCGGATGCAGTGTATGGTGTTGCAACCTTGAGGGCGACAAGGCATGTGCATGCAAACCCGACAATTATTCCGCAAGGGCAGTCTGGGTTTGGGCCGTTCAATGTGCCGGATGAAAGGACTGAGACCTATGCCCAGAAATTCCATTTGAAGTTTGTGACAAGCCCTTCAACAAGAAAAGTTGAATTGCTGCCGCAGGAAACTTATGGCTGCTTGCAGGGAAGCCTTTTTGGCGAAACAGGCGAGGAAGCACTGCCTGATGTTAAACTAAGCTGGGATTGGGCAAATGATGAGGGAATTGCCTGGGACAGCTGTGATTTGAAAAACGATGACGGCATTTACTGTGATGCCACGCAGTTCAGCATTGCCACAACCAAAAAGCTTCAAATGCTGCGCGAATTCTTTGAGCAAAACCAGTATTTGCCTTGCCCGACAAACCCGGCTATTACAGACTTGGAGGAAATAAGCGAGGAATTCAACAACCGGGTTTCAGAGCTTGGCGTAGACCCGATAAGGCTTTACTACCCTGGCTGCTGGGTGCCTTTGTCCACAACACTGTGGGATGGCAAGCCAGCTGTATTCTATTACGTTGAGGAAGCAGACGAGGCAGGCGAGGTTAATTGGACTAGTGATATTCCTGACTTGGAGGCATTGCGGAGAATGATTCACTTCAAGGCCCGCTTGATTAGGGATGGCTACAGCGAGGACTTCCAACGCGATTTCGCAGACTTTTATGTAAACAAGGCTTTTTATAATGCGCCTGTCTTTTTTGAATCAGACCCTGGCGGAAAGTGGGCTGATTACTTTGAGGATTCTTCTCATTTGCGTTTCAAGCAAAGGTATGTTGAGAACACGAGCTTGCCTGATGCCGGCACCTATGATGTTTTGGTGAACATTGGCTTTGAGTCAGGAACCTGGGAGTTTTTTGGGCCGTTTGCAGAGCCTGATGCAAGCGTTGTGGTGGAATTGCTTTACTTGGATGACCCTTACCCTAACAGCGTTTTCTACTACTTGCCGTTTAACGGCAACGTGGGAGCTGACAGCAGCAATGGAAGGAACGGCTATGGGGTAAATTATGTGAATGAAAAGGAGCCAATGGTTATTGCAAGGCTTCCGGAAACAGTTGAGACGCAGGAAATTTATGGCTCAAACCCAAGTGCAGAGGCCCGCGTCGACGTCGTAACAGACTTTAAGACCTTGAATGGAGTTGCTTCAAAGCGCGGAATGCTTTTGGAGCTTGAAGGGGCGGAGACAGCTACAAAGAAGGATATCTTCTTTTACCCGAATTATGCCACGCCTGTTGTGATGAAGATGTCAAGCCAGCAGGACGATGAAGAGTTTTCAGCCTTTTACGAGTTGCGGCAGGGAATGACTCCTGTTGAGGCTGGAACAAGCCTGAGCTTTTGGACTGGTGCCGGCGCTTGCTTGGATTACTCTGGGGCACCGGTTTACGAGGTTTTCAGGAACACGCCTGACAGGTCAGCCAATGAATTGGATTCGTTAAGCAACTGGCAGTTTGCCTATGCCACAGGCTGGGATAAGGCAGACTATGCCGGCGACGTTTACTTGAAGACTGTTTTGTATGCGCCGGCCAGTTCCAATTACAGGCTTAAGGCATTGCAGCCAAGCAGCCTTTATTTCAGGACACCGAACAGCACTTTTGAGCAGATTGTCGACTTGCAGGGCGTTTATGGGATGAAGCACAACGACGGCCAGTCTACTGACATTGTGAGTGAAGTCAAGGAGGTCTTTGACTTGGTTGAGGACAGGGCTGTCTGCGTTACTGATACAGGCAAGAAGACCTCGTTTTGGTGGAATCCAAGGGCCTTGAACGACAGGGTGGGAAGCGTTACAAGCGTTGAGGCAATGGAGTCAGGCCTTGTTGAGGGCCAGAGCTGCATTGGCTATGGAAGCTAGTTGCTTTACTTTTTTCCCTAGGGGAAAGGGCAAGAAAAGCTATTTATAGAAGAAACGCCTTTTTTTAGGTAGTGTTTCCTATGCTTGGTTTTTTGCTTACCGTTTTGCCTTTGCTTTTGATAGGCGAGTTTGTGGACGACATGCTTTTTGTTTTGAAGATTTTTGTTTTGATGACCATAGTATCGTATGTTTACATGCATTTGGGAAAAGGGCCGCTGGCAATTGTTGTGATTGTGGGCTTTGTTTACTTCATGCTTTTTTCGCCGTTTACCTGGCTTTTTGAGGGCGCTTATGTTTTGATGATGCTGTTCATGCTTGGCTTTGCAGGCATTTTCATTGACCTGTTCTTTGTGTTTCCGGGCTTTGCTGCAGGCGGCGTTGGAGAGCCAGAGGCAAAGATGAGCAGCCAGGGCGGCGTAAACCAGCGGATGAAGATGTTTCACAGGCCTCAGAGGGGCCGGATTCCGCCGCCAATGTGATTTTTTTTTTGCGTGATGTTGTATGAATGGAAAATGGGCAGGATTTGTATGATGGAATATGAATGAAAACGGAATGCTTCAGATTTTTTTGCTGATTTTGGTAGCCTTGCTTGTTGTTGTCTTGATTCCGCCGATAATAATGTGGCTTTTTCCTATAGCAGACCTGATTATTAGAATTATTCTCGTGTTTTTGGTTTTTACTACGGTTCGGGGCTACCTTGGTTCTGGGATTCCCTCTATTTTGGTGTCGGGGATTTTGATTTACATTCTGGTCATTAAGTGGGCTCATTTTACTGCCGCAGCTTATATTGCGTTTTATTTTCTGTTGAGCATGCAGGTTTTCAGCATAATTATTTTTGGAATCGGCATGGGAATGCGCAAAGGGTAACCCTTAAAAGCAATGAAAAGCATTAATTGTTTAGTGGTATCATGCTGCCGGTGCTTGCATCTTTGGAGAATAACCTTTGGGTTGTTTTGTCGCTTTTTTACCTGGTTTGGATTTATGGCTGGGCTAAAGCCAATTTGGGCAGCGCAAAGCTTGCCATTTTGTTTGCGGTAATCGTTGTCTATTTGACTTTTTTCCAGTTTCCTGAACTGGTTTGGGTTCCTGTAATAATTTTCCTTTTCGCTGTTTTTGGGAAAGGCGTGTTGGAAAAGGTTGATGTATACAAGTGATTTTTGATGGATACTTTTACTTTCATGATTGCGGTTCTTTTGATGATGATTGCTGTCCAGTTCAACCAGAACTGGCTTGTTTTTGCTATCGTTGCCTTGATGGTTCTTTCGATGAGAAGCGTTTCCACAACCATTTTGCTTGTTTTGGCTACAGTTGCATTGTTTTTCTTTAAGCCGTATCTCATGGACTATTGGCCTTTTGTCTTGTTTGGGTTAATCATTTTGAGCGTGGTTTTAACAGGCCAGCAGAAGGAAGAGCAGCAGGGCTATGGTGACATGTTTGCAGGCGGGGACATGGGCGGAATAGGCTTTGGCGGGGGCTATTGAATTGTGGCTTGCTTTTTTTCTTGCATTGGTTGCGGCAGGCGTTTTTTTTGTCGTAGTTGAGCAGGGCTTTTTTGCGGCCTTGTTTTTTTTGGCTGCACTTTTTTTGTTTATTGCAAGAGCCATTGTTGGAACAGGAAAAGCGGCAAAAGCCACTGTTGGGGGGGGCACAAAGGGAATGTGGTTGGAATCGGCTGAGGCAAAAACCTCTGGGCCTGCTTTTGGCGTAATGGAGGAAGGCGTCAAAAACGCGGCTGACATGGCAGAGCAGCAGCTTGTTGCAGGCGAGAAAGCCAAGGGCCACAATTTTCGCGGGGACCAGTACCAGTTTCGTTTCAAGGGATGGGGGGTTTTGGGAGAGGCCTGCCAGAAGCTTATTGATAGCTTTCACAAGGTATTCAAGTAATTGTGGGCCTGTTTTGGCTTTTTTTTTGGCTAAAACTAGAGTTTGTTCAGAATTTTTCTGTCTGTTTCAAGGATTTTTTCCATAATGCTTTTTGTGGCATCAAGCTGTGCCTTTAGGTCGTGGAACTGTTTTTCTGCTGTTCCAAGCCTTTGGTTTATTCCTGCAAGGTTTTCCTGGCTGGCGGAAGCCTTTGAAAGGCCTTTCAAAGCCGATTCCATTGAGGTTATTTTGTCCAGGAGGTCGTTGGCTTGGGATGCCTGGGCTGCAAGGGCAGCGTGTGTTGTTGTATGCATTGCTTCCTGGTTTTGTTGGGTTTCGTCTGGCTGAGGCATTCTTTTTTCCAAGGGCTTTGGCTCGGGTTTGGGTTCCTGTTTTGGGGCTTCGCCTTTTACTTCTGCAATGTATTGGCTTATTTCGCTTTCGTTGAGGCCTATGTCTTGGAGCGTCTGCTGCACAACCGAGTCATCAATGCCGGAATCATACATTTTTTTTATTGTTTCAAGGACAACCTGCTTGTCAACCATTTGCAAAAAACCTGGGGGGGAAATCTTTTATTTCACTTATACTATAGTAATACTGGTTTAAATACGTTATCTCGTTTGATTTGGTGGCGCTGCATATGAAGTTTGGTTTAAGGAACGGTCCCTGGAAAACTGTTTTTGAGGGCGACTTTCAGGGCCACGAAGTGGAAATTTTGTCAAACCCTGGCCAGGTAATGCTTGTAGCCATTTATGAAAAAGACGGCCAGGAAACGACAGGAATGGTGCTGCAGGCCTTCACTGTTTTCAGTGCAGTCGGCGAGGCAGAAACCTTTATTGAAAGCCTTGAAAGGGAAGCGATTTTGCTTTCCAGGCATGACGGCAAGCAGACTGTGCAGTTTTTGAGCATGGCAAGCAAGCCTGTTTATGCAAAGGCATCTGAAGAGGAAGTGGCAAAAACAGTTGATGGCTTGCTTGCTGGCTTGAATCAGTCTGTTTCAAAGACTGAAGCCGTTGCAAAGTCGTTTGACCTGAATTTGACTCCTTTGGCTAAATGCAGTGGTGCCTTGAAGCAGGCTTTTTTCAGCCAGCCTGCCATAATTCCAATGCTTGTGCGGGAAAAGAAAAGAATCGAGTTAGAGAAAGAGGAACAGGCAGTTGAGGCAGGCGCAGAGGGCGGAGCGGTAATAGTAGGCGTTACAAAGGAAGGCAAGGCCATAAAAGAGCCTTTGCAGATGTTTCAAAAAAGCCTTGTAACAGACGGCAGCTTTGTTGAAAGAGTTCGTTTCACGCAGATTGTTGTTGAAAGCTTTTTGCTTGCAAACGTTCCTGTTGTCATATTTGACTCAAAAAGCAGTTTTTCTGGTTTAAGCCATCCGACTGAGAAAAGGGCTGAGTTGGAAAGCTTTGGCGTTGACATTGACCCCATAGGTTTTCCAATAAAAAAATTTGAGCCAGGGGAAAACGTTTCCGTAAACCTTAACTTTGTTCCCCCAAGAGGGCTTTTAGAGCTTTTTGGCTGCAAAGACAAGGAGACAGAAACCCTTATCTCAAAGGGCTTTGCTTTGGGTAAAGTTAGCAGCCCTGAAGAGCTCATTCAAAACATTGAACGGCTTCCAGGCAAGGACTTTGAAAACCCTTTTTTGAGAAAGAGGGTTCAGCGGATAGTCAAGCTTTTTGAGGTCATTTACCCTGAATTTTTTGGCGGAAAAACCGATGTCGAGGATATTGCCAAAACATGGTTCAAGAAAATCGGCAAGGCAAGCGTTATAAGCATAGAAAAACTTGACCCGCGGGCTTTGACCTTTTTGCTTGAAAGCCTTTTGAAGGAATTGCTAAAATTCTTCCAAAGCCAGGGCGAAACCTCGAAGCCAAAGCTTTTGGTTGCAGTCCCTGATTTGGGGGCTTTGTTTGACTTGAAGGAAAACATGCTTCAAAAGGACTTGGTTCGCGTTTTAAAGGAAATGAAGAGCGTTGGGATCTACTTTTTTGTGGGCGCGGAAAGGAGAACCGATTTGCCGAAAGAGCTTGTTCAGCTTGCGGAAACCAAGGCCGGCGTAATAAAAGGAAACGATGTTGCTTTGGACCTGCCGAACAGCAAGAACTACCGGGTTCTGTTAAGGCCTACTTTGAGCCAAAGCAAGGAATAGCTTCATTGCTTTTTTGGCTTTCTTGCCTTCACTTTTTTTCCTTCCAAAAGGTCTTTGACCTGCTCTATTGTAGTGAATTCCAATGGATTGATTGATTCAACAACGTAATGCATTTCCTGAAGCTCTTCCTTTGAAGCCATGTTGTCTGAAACCTGCTGGACTTGGGCTTCGATCTCGGCCATTTTTTGCGTGTTCTCTTCCAAGGATTCTTGGAGTTCTTGGAGTTCGGCTGCCTTTCCAGGCCTGTCTGAGCCAATTTCCCCGGAAGCGATTTTTTCCTCAAGGGCCTTAAATTTTTTGTTTAATACAATAAGGTTTCTTCCAAGGATTTTTTCGTTTCGCACAAGGTACTTCATTTTTTGGGTTATTACAAGAATGCTGCTGTTAAGGGAGCGAACATCCTGCTGCAGCCGCCCTAAGAGAACTGAAGCCTTAACCGATTTTCCGCCATGCTTAGCCAAACAAGTTTCACCTGTTTAATAAAACTACAAACTAGTATTAAATAATTGTTCATGCTATTAAAATGTTAGCATGGGGCCAAAAACAGTTTCAGGGATTTTGCTTGACGCAGACTATGTCAACAGCAATGGAAAAAGCGTTGTAAGGCTTTTTGTTAAGACAGGGAACGGCATTGAATCCTTTCAAGACCCTTCTTTCAGGCCATACTTTTTTGTAATGGCAAACGACGTTGAAAAAGCAAAAAAGGCCTTGGAAAAAGAGGTTTTTGGGGAAGCAAAAGCCTTAAAGGTCGAAAAACAGGAAAAGGCAAATGCCGAAAAAGTCCTAAAGCTTTCTTTTGATTCAGTGCAGGACCTTGTTCAGGCCCGCTCTCAAGTGAGCGGAATGCCCTTTGTTTTGGAAAAGGCCGAATACGACATACCGTTTGCAAAAAGGTACCTTTTGGACAAAAAGCTTGAGCCAATGAATGGCATAGAACTGGTGATAGAAAAGGGGGTCATAAAAAAGGCCACTGTTGTGGAAAAAGAAAGCCTTAAATTCAACCTGGCGGCCTTTGACTTGGAAACCTATTCCCCAGGCAGGTTTTCAGACCCGCAGAAGGACCCAATACTTATGGCCTCTTTTGCCTCCAAAAAAAGCCAGGTTGTGCTAAGCTATGGCAAGCAAAAAAAATGCAAAAACATGGTTTTCTTCAAAGACGAAGCAGAAATGATAAAAGGGCTTGAAAAAAGGATTAAAGAAAACAAAACAGAGGTGATAGCAACATATAACGGCGACCTCTTTGACTTTCCCTACATAAAAGACCGGGCCAAAAAGCTGGGAACAAGCTTTACAGCATCGGTAGACTGCACAGAGCCAAGGGTGCTGAGAAAAGGCCGCGATAATGCAGTAAAGCTCACAGGCATACAACACCTTGACGTATACCAGATGCTGCGGTTTCTTTCAAGGTTTGCAGTAGTAAACCTGGTGAAGTTTGACCTTGAATCGGTTGTTGAAAGGCTTTACGAAGTCAAAAAAGAAAAAATAGGTTCAGAGGAAATAAACGCTTTGTGGGACGGGAAAAAAGACATTGAAAGGCTTGCAACATACTGTTTAGAAGACAGCGCTTACACCCTGAAAATTGCGGAAAATTTCATGCCACTGGTTGTAGAAATATGCAAGCTTGTTAAGCTGCCCTTGTTCGATGTAGGCCGCGCCTCTGCATCTGTTCTGGTTGAACAGCTTTTGATGAACAAATGCCGTGAAACCAAAAGGCTTATTGCAAACAAGCCATCAGACCAAGCCATGAAACAGCGCTTAATGAACCCCATAAAAGGAGGGTATGTAAAAGAGCCAAGCTCAGGCCTGCATGAAAACCTGGCTGTCCTGGACTTTAGCTCGCTTTACCCAACCATAATAATAAGCCACAACGTAAGCCCTGAAACCCTTTCATGCTCACACCCAAAATGCAAAAAGAAAAACCTTGCCCCAAACAAGCAATGGTTTTGCCAAAAGAAAAAAGGGCTTATGCCAGAAATACTTCAAAGCCTTTTTGAAACAAGAATGAAAATAAAAAAGCAGGCTAAAAAGCTTGACAAAAAAGACGAAAAATACGCCCTGCTCAATGCAAGGCAGCATGCCCTAAAAATTCTTTTGAACAGCTTCTACGGCTACTTGGGGTACAGCAGAAGCAGGTTTTACTGCAGGGAATGCGGTTCAGCAATAACCGCTTGGGCAAGGCAGTATGTCCAATGGGTTGGAAAGGAAGCGGAAAAAGCCGGCTTCAAACTCTTATACAGCGACACAGACAGCGCCTTTCTCGTCATTCCGAAAAACAGAAAAAAGGAAGACGTTGAAAAGTTTGTGGAAAGGATAAACAGCCAGCTTCCCGGAGTCATGAACCTTGAGCTTGAAGGATTCTTTAAAAGAGGAATATTTGTCACAAAGGAATCAGGGGAGGGCGCGAAAAAAAAGTATGCCCTGATAGACTACAACGGAAACCTGAAGATAGTGGGCTTTGAATACGTGAGAAGAGACTGGGCAAATATTGCAAAAGAAACTCAAAGAGCCGTTATACAAGCAGTGCTTGCAGAAGGAAAGCCGGAAAAGGCAGTCGAAATTGTGAAAAAAACAATAAAAGAACTAAAGTCAGGGAACACAAAAAAATCCGACCTGGTTGTTTTAACCCAAATTAAAAGAAGAATTGACAAATATGACGCAATAGGCCCGCATGTTGCAGCCGCAAAAAAAGCAATGGTCAAAGGAAAGGAAATAGAGCCAGGCAGCGTTGTCGGATACATAATTACAAGAAGCGGAAAAAGCATAAGCGACAAGGCCCAGCTTGAAGAATATGTAAACGAAGGCAATTACGACCCCTCTTACTACATAGAGCACCAAGTGGTTCCAGCAGTCATAAAAATAATGAAAGAGCTGGGCTACAGCAAAGAAGACCTAATCCAAGGCGGAAAACAAAAGACATTGGGCTCGTTTTTCTAAAAAAAAAGCCCCCGGAATCACAGGTTTAAAAGCAGGCAAACACTTTTATTCCAAAAAGAACTAAAAGTAGTGCAATGTCCCAAAAGCACTTGCTCATGCTCTCAGCACTGCTGCTTTTTTTGAGCCAAAGCCATGCATATGACCTATGCGACTCGGTTGAATACGACCTAGAACAGGGCCTGATGACCTGCAACATAACCGAAACAAAGTACACTTTCTCACAGCAAAGCATAGACAGGTTCTGGGAAAACTTTGAAAAAGACGGCTCCTATGCTGCAGGGCAGCTTGACACAGTGAAATGGCACATCAAAAACGCCACAGTCCAAGTTGCAGACGACGTTCACTTTGCAATGCTTCCGGAAACCAAAGTAGACTGGGACATTCGCCTTCAAGCAGACGGAAACAGTGTCCACGACATAAACCAAAGCATTGCCTCAGGCGTAAGAAAACAAACGCATGCAACCATAAGGCCACAAATGGGCTCGATTGCAGAGTTCCTGATTTCATTTGCACCGCTTGGAGACAGAAGAACCATAAGAAATTTGACGCTTGAAAAGCTTGCAGGCGGTTCCTCAGTATACATAGACGGCAGCACCCTGAAAAAAATGAAGCTCGACATAGAAGGAGACCTAACGCTTAGTGGTTCATTCATTCAAAACATTGCAGACCTTAAAGCAGAAGACCTGGCTCTTGACGATGCGGCATACATAGAAAACATTCAAAAAATAGAGGCCAAAAACATTTCAATGAGCGGCATAAGCGCCATAAGGGATGTCGGAAAACCCAGTGAGACAGCCCTGTCTGTAACAGGAGCAACAGGGATAACGCTAACAGAAAACAGCGAGATTTCAAACGTTTTGGGAAAAATCGAAGTAACCAAAGACATAGTGCTGTCAGAAAGCAGCAAAATAGAAACCATGGTCTTGGCAAAAAGCAATGTAATAGAAGGCATTAAAGCCAAAAGCATTTCGATGGCAGACGAAAGCTGGATAAAAGGCATTGGGTCAATAAACGGAACAGTAACGCTTTCAGGCTCTTTAACAGCCGACAATGGAGGAGGCCTATACGGCAGGCAGGGAAACGAGCCCAAAACACTGTCCGCAAAAAGCATAACGCTTTCAAACAACGCAACCATAACCAGCTTCAAGGAAAGCATTGAAGTCACAGGCAAGGAAACATTTACACTGGAAAGCGGGGCAGCCATAAAAAACTTTGCCGGAACCATAAACACCTGCGCCCCAATTTCACTGGACGGCAACAACACAAAAATATACTTCCTGCCAGAAGGAGACCGAACCATAAGGGCCAAAAGCCTGGACTTAAACAACGGAGCAGAAATAGGCTGCTTTGGAGTCGACTGCAACTACTCTTTTATTGAAAGAAACTGCGATGCCACGCCCACAGCCTCGCTTGATACAAACAGTCCAACGCGAGGATACGCGCCCCTAACAGTTGAATTCACAGGCCAATGCAGTGCAGGCGGCGAACCAGTGACATGCGAAATAGATTTTGGAGACGGTTCAGAAAAAGAAAGCTTTTCCGGAACGGCAGCACACGCCTACGAAGAGCCAGGGGACTTTAAAGCAATCCTGACAGCAACAAGCAGTGAAGGAAAAACAGGAAAAAGCCAGAAAAGAATCATGGTCAGGGAAGAAGGCCAAACCCTCCCAACAAAAACACTCGACGTAACGCTTTCAAGCCAGGCAGTACAACAAGGCAAAAACATAAGCCTTACCATTGGCTGCGATACAGGATTCAAGTCCTTCAAGCTTGAAAACGATTTAGGCATGCCAACCATAGCTGCCCCGCCGGAATCATGCCCCGCCCTACTGGGCCCTTTTTCAGTGCCAGGAAATGCAGCCACAGGAAGCCACAGCTTTACATTGACAGCCACAACAGAGGAAGACGAAACCATAAGCCAAACAATCTACTTTACAGTTGAAACAGGCACAACTCCAGGAAACCTCGGCAACATGCTTAAATTAGACCTTTCAAACTTTACAACAATCGGCATAATAGGGATAGTGGTACTGGCAATAGCGGCAGTTGTGCTTATAATTTTATTAAAGAAAAAAGGAAAAAGCCACACAAAGCCGCCTGCAATGATTGAAAGAAAAAGCGAAGCACAAAAAAAAGTAAAAGCCGGAAGAAAGCCCCCAAAGGAAGCAGAAAAAAAAGAGGAAACCGGATGGCAAAAACCAGATGAAAAAGAAGCCGAAGCCCTCAAAGAAAAAATCCAAAAAAGCGCGAAAAAAAAGCCAGAAAAAAAGCAAGGCTTTTTTGACAATCTCAAAAGCAAGCTAAAAATACCAAAACCTGCGCCTGTTGAAAAAAAAGCCACAGAGGAAAAACCAGAAAAAAAGGGAAAAGGGCTTGAAGTGGAAAAAGGCCTTGTGAAAAAAGCAGCCAAAGAAATAGAAGACCATGTTGAAAAAAAGCCGCCGGTTCAAGCCCAAAAAGCAGTGGAAGAAACTTTGCCTGAAAAAAGCATGCCTGCAGAACCAAAGGAAAGCCAAAAACAACAGGAGCAAAAACCAGAAGCCGAAGAAAAAGAGGCAATTCCAAAAAAGGAAAACATAGACATCTTAATAGAAAAACTTGAAAGAGTCCAAGCCAAAAAAAAGGGCACGGTTGTGCCAAAAGCCGGGACCCCTGAATTCGTTGAAAAAGCCAAAAGCAGTGAACCAAAAACAGTGCAGGAAAAAGAACAAAAGACAGAAACAACACAAAAGCAGGCCCCTGACCAAAGCAAGCCAGAAGAACCCCAACAAACCCCAAAAGCCAAACCAGAACAGCCAGAGGAAAAGCCAGTAGAAGCAGGACCAGAAAAACAGGCCCTGCCTGAAGAAAGCCGGCCAGAGCCACAGCCAGAAAACGAAACAGAAAAAAAACAGGAGCAAAAAAAGCAGGGGATCTTTTCAAGGTTTAAGAAAAAGCCAGCTGAAAAAAAAGAGGAAGAAGAGGAACTGCCACCCTGGCTAAAAAAAGAAGGCAGCTAAAAAAAAAGCCTTTTTTTAGGCCATTTGAGCTATTTCACCAATGGTTTTTAAATTGGTTTCAAGGCAAATAAATGGAAAAAAACGGTTTTTTGAGGGTTTTCAATGGAAAAAGAAGAAGCAGAAAAATATGTTTTGGCAGGGAAAATAACGAAAAAAGTGGTTGAAAAAGCCAAAAAAAGCATTAAACCAGGACAAAAACTGCTTGAAATTGCTTCAAATATAGAAAAAAGCATTGAAAGCCTAGGGCAAGGAAAAGGAAAGCCCGCTTTTCCAGTAAACCTAAGCAGAAACGAAAATGCGGCCCATTTTACGCCCTCAAGCAGCTCTCAGGAAACCTTAAAGGAAACAGACGCCCTAAAAGTGGATTTAGGAGTGCATATTGACGGCTTCATCTGTGATACTGCATTTACCCTAAACTTTGACAATTCGCAGGCCAAAATGCTTGAAGCAGCAGAACTCGCTTTGGAAAACGCTTTGGCTATTGCAAAAGAAGGCATAGAAATAGGAAAAATAGGCCAAGAAATAGAAAAAACAATCAAAGCCAAAGGCTTCAAACCGATTCAAAACCTTACAGGCCACGGACTCGCAGAATTTGAACAGCATTCAAGCCCAAGCATTCCAAACACTGCAACAGGAAACCCAAAAAAATTAAAGGAAGGGGCTTACGCAATAGAGCCCTTTGCAACAGACGGCCAAGGCATTGTCAGGGAAGGAACCCAAAGCGAAATATTTGCAATTGAAGAACCAAAACAGGTAAGAAACTCACATGCAAGAAAAATCCTTGAACATGTCCTTGAAGAATACAAAACCCTGCCCTTTGCACAGCGCTGGATAGAAGAAAAACTCAAAATGGAAGAATTCCAACTAAAGGTCGGCTTGCGAGAACTCTTAAGAAACAAGTGCATTATGGCATTCCCAGTACTGCACGAAGAGCCAGGCAAGAATGTAACACAAGCAGAAAAAAGCTTCATAATCAAAGACGGAAAGGTTACCGTGCTATGCTGAAAACAAAGAGAAGCCTTTTTATAGCAGAAAAAAGCTAATATTCCGCGATGGAAATAACCAACAAAAGCTTTGAATTTGGAAAAAAGCAAACAGCTGCCGCTATTGCAATAATTGCAACCATAATCCTTTGGGCCTTTTTGCTGAACTCAACAGGCATAATAATAAACGACTTCTTCACATTCAAGCTCCAAATAATTTTAGACAAAATAATTTCAGTAAACTTCGCACTATTCCTTTTGGCTTTTCCACTAACAGGGGCAATCATAGCAGCTTTTGCCAAAAGCACAGATAAGCTGAACCTGATGCTAGTGGCCACAATTTCAGGCTTTGTTGGCCTGGGCATAGCAATGGCCCTGTTCGTTCCACTCCAAGGCTTCTGGCTGATTGCATTGTTTTATGTAATTTCAATCCCGCTGAGAATTGAAACAGCTTGCATAACACAAAGAGAAGCAAAAAGCTTTGTTTCAGCACGAACATTTTTGTCTGCAACAGGAAAAGGGACACTGGTGATAGGAATAGGGCTTTTTGTGCTAAGCGCGACCACCATACTGCCAGAACAAGACGGTTATATTGAAAAATTTGAAGAAACATTCATAGAAAACGTTTTCTCAGGCTTTACAACAGGCGACACCACAAACAAGCTTGCTGAAAGCCAGGCAGAGCTTGTAGTGCAAAGCCAAACCCAGACACTGAACGCAATGCTTGACAACCCGCTTTTCCAAAACCTTAAAACAAAACAAGACCCTGACGTAATAGCCTTTATCATGGCAGCAGAACAAGTTGAAGAGCAGGTAAAAAGCCCCGAATACAAAGAGCAGATTGTAAGCCAGCTAAGCCAAGGGACAGCAGACATAGCCCAAGACATAAAGCCCCTGAAAGTAGTCAAAGAAGAGCTGCCGTTTTTGGAAACACTTGAACAATTCCTGTGGCTAATCCACGGCTTTGCCTTGGTAAGCATCTTCTTCCTTGCAGCAAACATCGTTTTCAAGCCAACGGCAGTCTTATACGGCCTAATTCTTGAAAGAGTCCTCGGATTCGGGTTTGCAGCACAGCCAGCCAAAAAAAACGGCAAAAAAAACAATTAAATAACCACCTGCTTGAGTTTAACAAAATTTAAGCTTTACTGGAAACCCAGACTTTCAAAACTAATTCAAAAAACAAAAAACTAGATTCAGCCATGGAAGAAAGAATTGGATTTAAATCCAGCCGATTAAGAAAAGCTTTCTTTTCTGCTGTTAAAGATTCAAGTAATGCAAAGAACTTGACTGAACTTAGAAATATGCTTGAACTGCCTCGCACAAGTTTTCAAAATTACCAGTATGGGCGGCAACTGCTTCCCGCAGAATTATTTGATTCAATGCTGCAAGTTATTTCAGAGGAAAAGCAAGTTTTCTTTTTTGAGCAAACCTTTACAAGACCAGGCAATTGGGACGCAAAAAAAGGAGGAAAAAAAGGAATAAGGCCCCTGATAAAAAAAATACGGAAAAAAGAAAGTCAGAGAATGGAGGAAGAAAGCAGGAAAAAAATCTGTTCAAAACCTGAACAGATGGATTAAACTTAATCCCAAAAAAGCCTACACCCTATTGCGCAAAAAGAAGCTCCAAAAAAGCGAAAGAAAACTCAAAGAGAACACGAAAGCATTCGCAAATTATTTTAACAAAAAACAAATTACCTTTGACTTAAGCGAGGCAGAATTAAGCCGACAGGATATTAAAAGAAAACTAAAGATTCCAAAAATTTTATCTCCAGAGCTTGCAGAAGAAATAGGAATACATTTGGGAGACGGAAGCCTTTCAAAAAAACCATACTATTTTTCAGTTAGAGGTGACCCCAAAGAAGAAACATATTACACTGGTTTCAGTTTGCCATTATACAAACAACTGTATAACATTGAACCGCCCTTGCTAAAAAGGAGTTTGGCATGCGGTTTTGAAGTTAGTTCTAAAGGAATGAGGGAATTCAAAAACAAAGTATTAGGGCTTACCGTGGGCGTTAAAACCTACAAAGCCAAAGTACCAGAATGCATAATGGAAACTCAGGATAAAGAAATCATGAGGGCCTTTCTAAGAGGACTGTTTGACACAGACGGCTGCTACTACTTTCACAAGAAAAACAGATATCCCGTGATTTCGTTTTGCATAAAATCAAAGGAATTGATTAATAAAGTTAGCGAAATAATAAAATTATTAGGATTCCCCCCACAAGCATATCCAAAAAATTACACTATATACTTGAACGGAATTCCACAGTTAAGAAAAGGGGTCAAAGAAATTGGAAGTCACAACCCAAAGCATTTGAAGAGAATAGCAAAAATAAAGCAGACGCTCCCGTGGTCTAGCCTGGATAGATTATTTGAGGAATTAAATAATCCCAGTAAGGACGCAGGCTTGCGGTAACCCTTTTGCCGAAGCAAAAGAGTTAACGGAAATTGGTTTGCAATAAGCCTGTAGCCCGGGTTCAATTCCCGGCGGGGGCAAAAAAGGTATTGAGTCAAGCCAAGGCCCTCAGTAAAAGATAAATAAGAGAAAAAGCCATGTAATAAACTGAAAAAACATGGCCAAAAAGGCGTTATTAGTCTCAATAGCTTTTCTGCTTCTGGCCTATCCCGGCTTTGTGGCCGCCCAAAGCTGCATCCGCCAGTTTCCAAACGCTTTAGACCAAGTGGCAGCCAACTGCCCCGGGTGCGAAGGCCTTTACACTAACTGCTTTGAAGGATGTGAAGGCGACTGGTATTTTTGCAGCGAAGAAATGGCAGCAGCCTGCTATTTCAATTGGGAAGGATGTGTAGCCAACTGCAAGGACGAATGGAATAACTGCAATGAAGAATGCTGGGCTCCTCTACCAGCATGCCAGGCAGCCGGCCCGCCGCCCCCTGACCGGGACCAATGCATGGAAGACTGCCAAGCAGAGGCAATATGTGGAGATGGCATATGCCAAGATGTGACTTGTGCGGCAATCGGCTGCCCTGAACCAGAAACCCCTGAAAACTGCCCGGAAGACTGTGAACAAA
The DNA here is from genome assembly GCA_964569815.1 of uncultured archaeon. Lineage (GTDB taxonomy): Archaea > Iainarchaeota > Iainarchaeia > Iainarchaeales > CAZMUN01. The sequence continues at coordinate 16,250 of CAZMUN010000009.1, read as the reverse complement.
GCAGTGGAAAATGCTGGGAAATGGATGGCGGAAAAGACTATTATGTTATGGGCACAATGTATCCGGCCTGTCCGCAAGCAAGCGCCTGCCCAAACTGCAGCCTACCGCAGGAATGCGCGGGCAAAACAGATGTCTGCATTGACGAACAGACACTGCTTGAATACAGCTGTGAAAACCCTGAAGGCGAACAATATGCTTGCCCAAACGGGTGCCAGAACGAGGCCTGTATTTCCCCAGCTTAAGGGCAATTAGACAATTTAATAAAATTTGCTTAGCCTAATTCTTTTAAAAAAAAAGCAGGGATAGGGAAGCGGTCAAACCTGCCAGGTTCAGGGCCTGGTCTCTTAGTGAGTTCGGGGGTTCGAATCCTCCTCCCTGCAAAAAACTTTTCTTTTGAAAAGAAAAGTTTGCAAAAGAAACGCTTTGCTGATGCAAAGCAAAAGCAGGTGAAAAAATGGGTATAAAAGTCGAATTCAATCCTGACCTGGCTTTGCGAAACTTTGAAGAATTCAGGAAAGGAAAAAGGAAGAAAGAGGAATGCATTCCTGAAAAGATTGAAACAGGCCAGGTTTGCGGTTTTTTGAAGAAAGGCCAGCGAAACTACTGGTTTGAAGGCGAAATCCCTTTAGTTGAAACCAGGGGAATGGAACAAATTTCTAGGCCACTGGCAAGCATTTTAATCCTTGAAGCCACGCATTTTATGCAGGGAAAGGAAGTTTGGACCAAAGGAAAATACCAGGTTATGGATTTATTTGACCCAAAAGACGGCAAAGTGCACTTTGAGGGCTTTGGCAGGAGATGGTTTGAATGAAAGCGTTCATAATCCACGGCACCTTTGGAAACCCTGAGGAGAACTGGTTTCCATGGCTTAAGGCTGAACTGGAAAAGCTTGGTGTCGAGGTTGCTGTGCCAAGGTTTCCCACGCCAGAAGGGCAAAGCTTGGAAGCCTGGATGAATGTTTTTGAAAAGTTTTTGCCAGAGATTGGTGAAGAAACCGTTTTTGTTGCCCACAGCCTTGGCCCTGCATTTGTCTTGAATGTGGTGGAAAAGCTTGAAAAACCAGTAAGGGCCTGCTTTTTTGTTTCAGGATTTACAGGAAGGCTCGGAAATGAAAAGTTTGATTCATTGAACAACAGCTTTGCAGACAGGGAATTTGACTGGAAGAAAATAAAACAGGAATGCAAGCGGTTTGTTTTGTTTCACTCAGACAACGACCCTTATGTGCCGCTAGAGAAAGCACAAAAATTAGGACAGGTGCTTGAAACAGAGCCTGTTATTGTGAAGGAAGCAGGCCACTTCAATGAAGAATCCGGCTTTGTAAATTTTCCTATTTTGCTTGAGGAGATAAAAAAGGTGATTGGGAAATGAAACAGTCAACTCTTTGCTTGATTTTGGATGGAAAGGGCAAAGTCTTGCTTGGCCTGAAAAAGCGCGGTTTTGCCAAGGGCAAGATTGACGGTTTTGGCGGAAAGTTAAAGGAAGGAGAAACCATTGAGCAAGCTGCGGTCCGTGAGCTGGAGGAAGAGGCGTTTGTAAAAGCCTCTTTGGATTGCTTGGAGAAGGTTGGAGAGCTTGCTTTTGAATGGCCTGCAAAGCAGGAGTGGAACCAGCTAATGCATGTTTTTCTTGTAAGGGACTGGGTTGGAGAGCCGAGGGAGAGTGAGGAAATGAAGCCAGAATGGCATTCAATTGAAAGACTTCCCTTTCACAGGATGTGGAAGTCTGACACAGAATGGTTTTACAAGGTTTTAAAGCAGGGAAAGAAGGTAAAGGGCAGGTTTGTTTTTGAGGGGGATAATGAAACCGTGAAGGAATTTGAGCTTGAGGAAATGAATGAAAAGCCCTAAACAAACATTTAAATTCTTCTAAGCAGGAATAATATTTATGGTCTGCAAAAGTGAGCGTCTTTGGAAATAAGAAAGGCTTTTTTTTAGGCCAAGCCATGGACAGTGGTGAACGGTGGCGCTTGCAGAATAGGGGTTCTTGGAGGCATTGGGCCAGAGGCAACATGTGAATTTTACAGCAAGCTAATTGAAAGGCTGCAAAGAAGCAGGATTATTAAAAGAAATCAGGACTTTCCACAAATATTTGTAAACAGCGTTCCCGCCCCCGAACTTATAAAAGAGAAAGTTTCAGACAAAGAGTTAATGCCATATGTGCAGGGGCTAAAAGAAATTGATGCTTTCAATCCAAACTTTATTGCAATGGTTTGCAATACAATTCATCTTTTTCACAGCAGGCTGCAAAAACAGGTTAAGACGCCTATTCTTGACTTAAAAGAGGAAGTAGGGGCTTGCTTGAAGAGGCAAAAAATCAAAAAGATGATGGTTATAGGAACTCCTTGCACGTTAAAGCAAGGTCTTTACAATTTTAATGAAATAGAATGCCTGCAGCCTAACGAGCAGGAAATAAACAGGCTTTCAAAGTCAATTCACCTTTTTAACAGGGGAACAGAAAAGGAAAAGCAGGCTGAAATTGTTTCAAGCGTGTGTAAAAAGTATCTTGACTTAGGCGCAGAAACCGTTGTTTTGGGTTGCACAGAGTTTGCAGTAATGCTTAAGCAAAAGCCCTTTCCAAAAGTTGACACAATTGATGTTTTGGCAGAAGCCTGTTTTGAAAGGGTGAAAGAGAGCTTTAAATAGCACTTTGGCACTATTCTTGCTGTTATGCTTATAAGGCTTGGAGTGTCTGATTTAAGGGTTGTTTTCAAGGACGTTGGCCTTATTTTGGAGTACAGTGCTTTGACCTTTATAGTTCCGATTGCGGTTGGGCTTTTTTACCAGGAGCCGTTGTCTGTTTTGGGCATCTACTTTTTTAGTGCTGTCCTGACTTTCTTGCTTGGGTTGTCTGTTAAAAACCTTTTTCAGGGAGAGGAGCACACGATGTTAAAGCACGCTTTTTTGAGCGCTTCCATTCTTTGGCTTGTTTACTGTTTTTTGGCTTCGTTGCCCTTGCACTTGATTCACAACATGTCTATTTTGGACTCGTTTTTTGAGGTAATGTCTGCTTTGACTACAACTGGCTTGAGTTTGATGAAGCCAACGCTTGACTCTGCGCCAAAAAGCCTTGTTTTTTGGAGAAGCTTTTTGTCCTGGATTGGCGGCGTTGGCATAGTTGTCTTGGCTTTGGTTGGCGTTCTAACGACTTATTCCAAGGCAAGCAAGCTTATTACTGCTGAAGGCCGTGAGGAAAGGCTTAGGCCTAATTTGAAGAACAGCATTCGCCATATTTGGAACATTTATTTGGGCTTGACCTTTTTGGGCGTTATAATGCTTTACCTGTCGGGAATGAGTGTGTTTGAGTCAATAAACTACAGCATGAGTGCAATCAGCACAACAGGAATGGACGTTTCAAGCCAGGGCTTGGTTGGACTGCATAACTATGCAATTGACTTCAGCCTTATGGTAATAATGGTTTTGGGCGCGGTTTCTTTTTCGGCCCACTATTTGGTTTTGAAGAAAAGGAACTGGGGCCTTTTGTGGCATGATGCTGAATTCAAGGTGCTGCTTTTGCTTGGCTTGCTTTCAAGCTTAATTATTTTGCCAAAAATGATTCTTTTTTATGGAAGCAATTCTTTGGGAATAGAGCATTCTTTCTTTCATGCAATTTCGGCCCTAACATGCGGAGGTTTCTTTTTGGTTCCGGTAACAGAGATTTCGGCTTGGCAGGATTACATAAAGCTTGTTTTGATTGGGGTGATGTTTGTTGGAGGGTCAGCTGGAAGCACTGCCGGCGGCATAAAGGTAAGCCGTTTCGTTATTTTTCTGAAAAGCGTTTTTTGGCGCATTAAGGAAAGCGTTTTGCCTGAGAAAAGCTTTTTCAGCAAAAAATTTGAAGGCAGAGAACTAGGCCAGTCTGAAATCAGGGAAGTGAACCAGTTCATTTTGCTTTACGCTTTTTTCATTGTTTTGGGAAGCCTTGTTTTGACCTTGGCAGGCCATGATTTGGGAAACAGTTTGTTTGAAGTGGTTTCCGCTCAAAGCAATTCCGGAATTTCCACCGGCATAACACGGCCTGGAATGCCGGTTTCTGTTGAAGTAATGCTTATATTGAACATGTGGATTGGCAGGCTTGAAATAATTCCAATTCTTTCAACCATTGGCTTTGCCCTCAGCTTTCGCAGAAAGAGGTAGGAATAAAAAGGACAATCGTTTAATTAATTAGGTTGAAGCAGGAATGTACATCATAATAATTGGCGCAGGAGAGCTTGGCTACTATTTGACCGAGCTTTTGCTTGATGAAGAGCACGACGCAGTGGTAATAGACAAGGACCCGTCTGTTTGCGAAAAAATAAGCCACAAGCTTGATATCGTTGCAACTCAGGGCGATGGAACGGAAACCGCTGTTTTGGAAAAGGTTGGAGTAAAAGAGGCTGACGCTGTTGTGGCTTTAACCGGCCAGGATGAAACAAACATGGTCATAAGCCTGCTTGCGAAAGAGCTTGGAGCCAAGACCGTGGCTGCAAGAATTTCCAAAGTGGAATACGATGAAACCGTTTTGAAAAAGCTTGGAATTGACATCGTAATACACCCCGAGGCTGCTGCAGCAGGCTATATTGAAGAGCTTATCACAAAGCCAGGTGTCTTGGATTTGGCTTTCATTTCCAGAGGCCAAGCTGAAATAATGGAGATCCAAATAAAGGAAAAAAGCAAGATTGCTGGAAAAATGATTAAGGAAATAGAGCACCCTCCTGGCTCGGCAATTGTTGCGCTTTACCATGGAAAAAACCTGATAATTCCAAGCCCTGAAGACAAAGTTGTTGTAGGGCAAAAGGTATTGATTTTGGCAAAAAGGGATGTTGCTGACAAGGTCAGAAAGATGGTACAATAGGTTAAGCGGCCTTTTTTTCAGGGTATTTTGGAACGCCTTTAATTTCTCCCCTTGCATGCTGCCTTGCCTTTGCAGCGGTAAGGCCCTTTGTTCTGTTCCTAAGCCTTTGAACGCGTTCCTTTCTGTTTTTTGGGGCACGGCGCCAGTTTTCAATGCGAGCCATTGCAACCTTTCCAAAACCTGTTCCAACATGCTGCCTTTTGACCTGCCGAAACCTTTCTCTGGGGTAGAAAATGTTTCTTATTGCGTTCAGCAGCTTGCCAAAAAAGCCAATCCTTGTTTCAGGCTTTGGCCTGCCTTGCCAGGGCATTGGCTTTGAAGGCTGCTTTGAAGCAGGCCTTTGGGTTTCAGGCCTGGGCCGCCTCTGGCCAGGCCTTGGCTGCCTTTGCCTTATAAGGGGCCTTGAAGGCATGGCCGTAGGCCTTTTTTTTGCAGGTTTTGGCCTTCTTCTTGGCATGTTATCCAAATAATTAGGTTCAAGGGATTATTTAATGCTTCTTTTTCAGGGCTTTTAAGATGGCTTGCCTTGCAAGAAAGGTTTTGGCCTTGTTCAGCCAGCTTTTTTTAACAAGCCTTTTTTTCCTGAAATCAAGGTCCACGATGTTGCCAAAGTCAAGCCTTCTTCCAAGCTCTGCATCCTTTCCATTGACTCTTGCCTTTGAAACATGCAAAGCCCTGGTTTTTTCGATAGCAAAGGCAAAATCCAGGATAGTGCTTCCTTTGGGAAGCTCGACAAGTTTTCCCCTGGAGTTGAAAACATAAACAGGCCTTGTCAAAAAATCGGCTTTCAGGGCATCAAAAAACCCGGACCTGTTTTTGCCATTTCCCAAAAGCAAGCCAAGCTTTGAAAGATTCTGCCTCATGTATTTGGAAAGCCTTTTTCCAAAAAGTTTCCTGTATGCAACAACGCCATGCCTGTTCAAGGAATCCATTTCCCTTGTTGCAATCCTTATCTTAACAGGGTTTTCCTTTGGACCAAAAACAGTTGTCTGAAGCACGCGATAAAAGCTTGGCTTTGGCGAAGCGATAAAGTCCTTGACCTTGTTTGGCAAGGGCGGGAAAAGCCCGTGCACTATGCCCAACGCACAGTAGCAGGACTCTTCCGTCGCAACCAAGATGTTCAAAATAACGGTGTCATGCAATTCGTCCAAAACCTTTCCAGTGTTCTGCATTTTGCTGTAAATGCTGTAAACGCTTCTCCTCTGCTTGTAGAATTCGGCCTTTGGAAGCTTTTTCCTCAAAACAGGAACCATGAGGTCGATGTTGTGAAGCGTTTCCTTTTCCAAAGCGTTGAGCCTTGACTCAAACCTTTTAAATGTTTCAGGCTTTGCATGCCTAAAAGCCAGGTCCTCCAACTCAGAGGCAAGCTGCATCAAGCCGATTTTGTGGGCAATCGGGACATATATCGCCAAAGCCTCCGAAGCAATCCTTTTCCTGTCCTTTGGCTTCAGGTACTGGATTGTCCTAAGGTTGTGGAGCTTGTCAGCCAGCTTTATCAGAATAACGCGAGGGTCCTTGGTTGTGGCAAAAAGAAGGTTATGCAGGCTTTTTACGTTGCTCTGCTGCTTGCTTTCGCTTGCAAGCATCCTGAACTTGGTTACGCCGTCAACCAAAGAAAAAACCTCTTTCCCAAAATCTTTCTTAAAACGGGCTTTTGTTACCTTGGTGTCCTCCAAAACATCATGCAAAAGCCCTGCTGCAACAACCTTGCTGCTCAAACCCATTTCCGCAAGAATTAGTGCTGTCTCCAAAGGGTGAATAAAGTAAGGCCTTTTGCTTGCCCTAAGCTGGCCCTCATGCGCTTCCTTTGACAAAAAGAAAGCCTTTTCCAAAAGCCTTTTGTCTGCACTGCCATGATTGTTTTTGACAAACTGGACCAGCATCTTAAAGCAGTCTTTGTAAGAACAGCCTGCACTGCAAAAAGAATCAAGGCTGCAAAAAGCGTTCTGCATAAGAATAAAAGCCCCCTAAAGTGAATAAAAGCCTAATTGTAGAAACAAAAAAAAAGCAGCAAGCTTTTTAAACAGTCGTATACATAATGTTTAGTGATAGCAATGGACAGTGAGCGACTTCATAAAAGTGATTTACTTCACAACTAATTCTCGCGACTTGTCTAGCTATCAAAACAGAAACGATTTTAATTCCCCTGCTTCAAAAAATAGTTCATTAAAGCGAGCCGAAGGCGAGCTCGTGGCATCAATGCTCCCAAGAGCCGAAGATGGCACTCAGCTCTGCCGGCTGCTCGGCAATGGCTGCGGTAGTGTAGTGGTTAGCATAGGAGACTGTGGACGGCCTTTTCTTGGAAAGAAAAGCCCGGGGAAAAGAACCGCTGCTTTGCAGCGGAGGCAGATATCTCCTGGCCCGAGTTCAAATCTCGGCCGCGGCCCTAAACCTTTTCTTAGCCAAAGGAAAGCAAATGGTTTCCGAGGCCTCGCGAACCTGTTAGGTTCGCAAGGAAAGAAAAGGTTTGCGAAAAGAACGTTTTGCTTCGCAAAACAAGCTAGTTTTGACAGTGGTTTAGTTCATCACTGAATTTGGAGGTGAAAAAAGATGAATTCTAAAACAGGCGTAAGCATGGAAAGTGATTCACTTCATCAAGGTGCTTTTGCCAAAAAATAGTGGACTTAAAGAGAAATCATTAGAGGCTTTGCAAAAGGCAGGGTTTTTAGGAAAAGGCATAAAGGCCCTTGAATTCAGGGGAGAAGACATTCCGTTCTTGGTGGAGCGTTTTTCCTTCGAGGGGGAACCAGTTTTTGGAATAACGGGAAGAGACCTGTTTCAAGAATACCGTATGGAAAACCAGAGCAGGCTCTCAGTAATCCAATGCTTTGAATGGCAGGACCAACTGTTCATGTTTGAAAAGCCCTGCCTTTGCCTTTTGTCAAAACCTGGCAAAAAATGGCGGGAAAAAAACATTGTCGCAGTAAACAGGAAATACAGGCGAATAAGTGAAAACTTTTTGGAAAAATTCAGAAGAGACGGCATAAGAATCGAAACCATTGAAGTAAACGGCAACACAGAGCTTGCTGTAAGCGACGGCCTTGCAGACAAATGCATTGAAATAGTGTGCAGCGGGAAATCGTTCAAAAAACAGGGCCTTGAAGTTGAGGAAAAGGTGTTTGAAAGCGACTTAGTATTAATTGGAGAAACCAAAAAAAGCAATTTGTTTGATTTGAACGCACTTTACTCAGAGCTCAAAAAAAGGGAGAAAAGCACTGTTGCAGAGTCTTACACAAAAAAGCTTTTCGAAGACAGGGAACTTCTTGCAAGGAAACTGAACGAAGAATGCTTTGAGCTTGTAAACGCTTTTTTTGGCAGCAGGAGAGCAAAAGTTGTGTGGGAGGCAAGCGATCTCCTTTACTTCCTGACAGCAATGCTGGTAAAAAAAGGGGTTTCGTTTGAAGAGATTTGGAACGAGCTTGGGAGGCGAAACAATGAAAAGCGGAAAAGTTGATTGGAAAAAGTGCAAAAACCTTGTTCCAACCATTGTTCAGGACTTGGAAAGCAGGGAAGTGCTGATGCTCGCTTACTCCTCCAAAAAGTCTCTAGAGAGAGCGCTCAAAAAAAGGCAGGGCTGGTACTACAGCAGAAGCCGAAAAAAACTCTGGAGAAAAGGAGCAACGAGCGGAAACACTCAGAAGCTTGTTAAGGTTCTTACAGACTGTGATGCTGACACATTGCTTTTTATGGTAAAACAGAAAGGCAATGCCTGTCACTTGGGCAAGAAAAACTGTTTCTTCCAGGAGGTGATTGAAATGGAAGAAGAAAAGAAAGTGATTCCCTGCTTAGACTGCAATCTAAGCAGCGGAAAGACTGAATTAGTAAAAGGAATAAACTTCAAGGAGGTGAAAGCCGTAGGAAACCCGGTTGAACAAGTGAAAAGGTACTGTGCACAAGGAGCGGACGAAATCGTTGTTCTAGACATCAACGCAACGGTTGAAGGAAGAAAAACAGGGGTTGGTGCAGTGCAAAAGATGGCGACTGCATGCAGTGTTCCACTGGTAGTTGGTGGCGGCATAAGAAGCGTTGCAGAAGCTGAAGCAATAATAGCAGCAGGGGCAGCTAAAGTTGGCGTAAACACCGCCGCAGTGGAAAACCCGCAGTTGATAAGCCAGCTTTCGCAAAAACTTGGCAAGCAAGCAGTTGTGTCAGCAATCGATGCACAAAAAGTTGGAAAAAGCTGGAATGTGTTCGTAAAAGCAGGCACAGAAGACACTGGCTTGGATGCAGTCAAGTGGGCAAAAAAGGTTGAATCCCTTGGCGCAGGTAGCATCCTGCTCACTTCAATCAACAGAGATGGAACAAAAAAGGGCTTTGACTTAAGCCTGACCAGGGCGGTGAGCGAAGCTGTTGCAGTCCCAGTAATTGCATCTGGCGGAGCAGGAAGCCTTGAAGACATGTACCGTGTTTTGGTTGAAGGGAAAGCAAGCGCAGTGCTTGGTGCAAGCATTTTCCACTATGGCAAGCTAACTGTAGAGCAAGTAAAAGAATACCTGAAAAGAAAAGGCCTTAAGGGGGGAAAATGTTGATTCCAAGCATTGACCTACTTGGTGGAAAAGTGGTACAATTGCAGCAGGGCCAAACAATAAAAATCTCGATTGAAGAAAAACCGCTTGAGTTTGCAAGCCGTTTTTCCTCTTTTGAGGAAACCCAGGTGATTGACTTAGATGCAGCCACGGGCAGGGGAGAAAACCTTACTATAGTTGAAGGAATTTGTTACATTGTGAACGCAAGAGTTGGAGGAGGAATTAGAAGCCCTGAAAGGGCAAGGCAGTTAATTAAAGCCGGGGCAAAAAAACTGATAATTGGAACAAAGGCAAACAAGAATTTTTTGCAGAAGCTTTGCAATGAATTTGGAAAGGATCGGATAATAGTTGCATTGGACAGCAGGCGGGGAAAAGTTACAGTGGAAGGCTGGAAGAAGACATTGAGGGAAACCCCTTTTGAAAGAGCCAAAGAGCTAGAGCCCTATTGCGGTGAATTCCTTTACACCTGCATTGAAAAAGAGGGCCTGATGCAGGGAATTGACTGGCAAACAATTAAAAGGTTAAAAAGCGTTACTAGCAATAAAATCAGTGTAGCTGGAGGAATTGCAAGCGTTAAGGAAATCAGGGAACTGGAGGCATTTGGAGTGAAGCCGGTTGTTGGAATGGCATTGTATACTGGGAATATCAAAGTAGGTGATTTTTATGGCTGAATTCAGGACTGTTCGGGGAATGCGGGATTTTTTGCCGGAAAAGGCTTTGAAGAAGCGTTTTTTGGAAAAGGCCTGCGTTAAGGTTTTTCAAAGGTATGGGTTTGTTCCATTGGAAACGCCTGTTGTGGAAGAATTCGGCTTGCTTGCCAAAAAGGGCTCTGGCGGAGAAGCCATAAGGGAAGAAATATACTGTTTCAAGGACAAGTCTGATCGCGAATTGGGCTTGAGGTTTGATTTGACCGTTCCTCTTGCAAGAGTTGTGTCGTCAAACCCGCAGGTTGCAAAGCCCTTCAAAAGGTACCAGCTTGGCCGGGTTTACAGGTATGACCGGCCTGGCGAAAAACGATACAGGGAATTCACGCAGGCGGATTTTGACATTGTTGGCTCTGGTTCGCCGATAGCAGACTTTGAGGTTATTGCTGCTGCTGTTGAGGCAATGAAGGCCTTTGGCTTCAGAAAAGGCGAGTTTTTTGTAAAAGTAAACAGCAGGCCATTACTTGAAAAAATCGTTTCAAAAGCAGGAATCCAAAAAGAGACTTTGAAAGAATGCTTTAGGTGCCTTGACAAGCTTGGCAAGCTTGGGGAAAAAGGCGTGAAAAAAGAGCTTGGGGAAAAAGGTTTCAATGCAGGAGTTCTTGAAATCATTAAGGAAAAGCCCTCAAGGCAAGACATCCCAAAAGAGTTTGCAGCTCTCTTGAATTTGCTTGAAAAAGAGGGCCTTTCAGAATTCGTTGAACTGGATTTGTCTTTGGCACGTGGCTTGGAGTATTACACTGGAATGGTTTTTGAGGTCTGCGTAAAAGGCTGCCCAAGCGTTGGCGCAGGAGGCAGATATGATGACCTAGTGGGTTTGTACGGAGGCCAGGAAACGCCTTGTGTTGGCGGCTCTTTTGGCATTGACCGGCTTTTGGATTTGCTGGAGCAAAAGCTTGAACCTGTTCGCAGAACAAGGGTTTTCGTTGTTCCGGTTGGAAAAGAAATGCAGTTGCCTGCTTTGAAGCTTGCTCAAAAAATCCGGGCCCTGGGAGTGAATGCTTCAATGGACTTGAATGCTCGAGGCATAAGCAAAAACCTGGATTATGCAAACAAGCTTGGAATTCCTTTTGCTGCAATTTTGGGAGAAAACGAGGCCAAGAAAAAGGAGTTTTCGCTCAAAGACATGAATTCAGGTAAGGAAACCAAGGTAAAGCTCTCTGATTTGAAAAAGCTGCCCAAAATGCTTGAAAAAAAGAAATAAATACAAGATCTGCACTAATTTTGCTATGGCGGTTTCAAAGCGCATAAGGCATGAGAAAAGCAGGGGCAAAAGAAAGGTTCCTCCAAAAAAGGCGGTTCACAGGCTTTTGAAGGCATTGCCGCCAAAATTCAAGCGCGAAACAAACAGGCATACAAGGCTTGTTAAAAGGGTTGCAGAGGCAATAGGAAAACAGCTTGCTGAAAAAGGCGTAAAAGTTGACAGAGGCCTTTTGAGCAGAATGGCTCTGGCCCACGACTCTTTTAGGCATGAGGAAGGGCATGAAAGGGCAGCCCAAACGCATTTTCGTGATGCAGGCTTTCCAAGCTTTGCAAAAAGCATGGGAAGGCATGCCTCGGCAAAGCCTGAAAGGTTAAGGTATTACACTTTGGAGGAAAGGGCATTGATTTATGCTGACGAGGTTTCAAGATGGAACGGCAAATTGGGGCAGGAAAGCAGGCACACTGTTCTGCCTTTGGAAGAAGCTATTTCAAACCTTGTGGCACGCTACAAGGACAACCCAAAAATGCGTACGCTTGTTGAAAGGGAAGGAAAGGCAATCAGGGCCATTGAAAAAGAGCTTGTGAGAAAAGGCCTGGACCTTTCAAAAATCCATGGAATGCATGTTTAAAATAGTTTTCCAAAACTAATTGTTCTGATGCTCCAGTAGCTCAGTGGCAGAGCGCGACCTTGGTAGCTTAGAGAGCCAACGAGGTCGAGGTCGGGAGTTCAATCCTCCCCTGGAGCTTGCCTTCTTTTTATGAAAAAGGGCTTTTTTTTAAGTTTTGAAAAGCCGAATACAAAGCTTTTTATTGTAGAATCGTGTTATTGGATAGCCATGACTAAAGTTCGGTTGGCCTTGCTAGCTTTTGGTTTAGTTGCCCTGATAGCGGTAAGCGGCTGCATTTTGCCTGAAGCAGAGGCAGTAAACCGCGTAAAGGAAAACCCAGCCGTCCAAGACTTTCTTGAAAGCCATCCAAACTCAGAGCTCACTATTTTGAGTTGGACAAGCCAAGAAAGCCAGGAAAGAAAGCTTGAATTGGTTCAAAAGTGCGGTCCCCAGATTCTTGCAACCAACTATTATTACATTTCTCTCAGAGAAGGACCTGAATACCTTGAAGCATGGGTTTACCAGAAGACAGGGAACTTGGCATGTGTTTACAGGAGCGACGACCAATGCATTACAAACGCAAGCTGTGAAGACAACGACCCATGCACTTTGAATGCTTGCTCCGGAACTCCAAAAAAATGCTCTTCAAAGATGGTAACCCAGTGCATTGGAAACGACTCATGCTGTCCAACCGGATGCAGTTATGCGGTCGACAGCGACTGCCCGCAGCCTGAATGCATGACGGATTCTGATTGCGATGACGAAAACCCTGGAACAGTTGACATCTGCTCCGGGATTCCAAAAAAATGCTCTTACCAAGAAATAGAATTGTGTGTTGATGGAGACAACTACTGCCCAAAAGGCTGCAATTACAGTTCGGATAAAGACTGTGAAACAGGAGAATGCGAATCTGATGAAGACTGTGACGACAACGACGGTTCAACAGAAGACATTTGTGAAGGAACGCCAAAAACTTGCCGTTACCGAAAAATAACAGAATGCACTACAGGAGACGGTTATTGCCCAAAAGGCTGTGACAGAAAAACCGACCGAGACTGCTTTGTGCAAGCAGGTGAAAAAGCAGCCATCGTTGTAGAATGCAAAAACCATAAAACCATGCTTACCGGAAAATTCTACCCTGAAAGCGGAAACATTAAAGCAACAATAAAAGGGGTTGCAAACAGCAGCAACAACGAGGCCATGCAAGCATTTGAAAACCAAGCATACACTTACAATTGGAAGAAAGGCCTTACCTCAATGAGCGAAAGGCTTTTTATAAGAGGAAAAGCAATCTTTGACCGAGAGCAAGGAACCTATTTCCAGTTCAACAAAAACGGACTGATTTACGAAATAAGCTTTGATGAAGGAATTCCAGCAACAGAAATTCCTACAGGAACAAAAGAGTTTGAAGTGGAAAGCGAAGACACTGTAGAAATCCCATTCTTTGGAGACGACGCCTTTGTGATAAAAGCAAGCAACATTCCAGGCCAAGAATCGATAACAGTTGTTTCTGACGGAAACCAGCTTAGCACAAAACCTGGCCAAATTGCAAGGGCAGGGGGAAAAAACGGCGAGGATTACGGTATAAGGATTTCAGGATGCACTGAAAACGAAACAACGTTTGGGCTGTGGAAAGGAGAAGAGCAGATTGCAAGCCAGAAAGCAAGCCCAGGGGACCGGCTATTCAAAGACGAATTGGAACAAGTGTTTGTGGTAAGCGGAACACACTGGGAAAGCGGAACAGGCTTATGCGACTTCAGGTACATTAAAGGAAACTATTTAGAAACCCTCAAACAGGGAGAAAACTATCCAGAGGAAAGCGACTGGCAAGTTTCACTGGAATTCAAAGGAAAAAAGCTCACAAAAATTTCCCTGGAAAACAAGACTATTTCCTTTGAAGACCCGCTGCAGGTAACAGATGTAGCCAAAGTGCTTCCATTCGGCGAAAGCACAGGAAAACACTTTTGCACAATCAAATTTAGAGGCATCCTAAGATAAGGGAAAAGCCCCCCTCTTTTTAGCCCTAGGAAAAAGTTAAATAAGCCAAAAGGCTAATATTAACTGGTTTTTTCATGGCTCTAAAAGAAGAAAGCATCGAAGCCCTCATCTCAAAATACGTTTCAAACAACATGGTTTTAAGCTTTGGAACAAGCCCTCACAGCGCCAAGTTTGTCAAAAAGCTTGCCCTAAGAATAGAGGAAGAGGGCCTGGACATAAGGGTTGTTCCAACAAACAACAAAATAGCAGAGCTCTTGAACGAACTGGAAATAACGCCTGTTTCAATAAACGACCGAGAAATAGACCTGGCAGTAGAATTCGTGGACCTTGTGGACCGAGAATTCAATTTTGTGGAAAGGGAATCCGGAAGCTTTGTGCGAGACAAAATGATTGCACAAAGCGCGGCAGAACTCATAGCGGTAACAGAAGAAAAAAACAGGGTTAACAAGTTAAACGGACAAATTCCTTTTGAAGTGTGCACTTTTGGATGGAAAAGAAGCTTGATCCAGCTTGAAAAGCTTGGAAAAGCCAAGTTGCGAGAAAAAAACAGCAAGCCATTCAAAACAGAGACAGGCCACTATGTAATAGACGTAAAAGTCGACGAAATATATTCACTGGAAGAGCTGGAGTTTCAGGCAAAAGACATTCCCGGCGTCCTAGAAACAGGCCTGTTTATAGGATATGCAGACCGCGTTCTGTTACACAACGGAAAACTGCAAATGCTTTCAAGGCTGGACTACAATAACCAAAACAAGGTCCAAGACCAGGCAATCCAGGGTTTGATAACTCTTTAAAACTTCTTGTTTTTCTAAATTAATCCAAGCCACGGTAGCTCAGCCTGGTTAGAGCGTTCGACTCATAAAACCTTTTCTTAAAAAGAAAAGGTTTGCGAAAAGAACGCTTTGCTAACGCAAAGCATTCGCAAAATTTTAAGCAATCGAAAGGTCGAGGGTTCATATCCCTCCCGTGGCAAAACCTTTTCGGAGCACTCGGCTTTCCTAGAAGGCCTCGCTTCCAAAAAGTTTACAAAAACTTACAAAAAAAAACTTACAAGAGAGGTGAAAAAATTGGCCCTAGTCAAGTACGCTTTAAGCATTTTATTCTGCAACGCTTACCGCTTGTTGAGAATTATTCCAAACAATGACCCAATAATGGGCTGCATGCTTCCGTTTGCAAAAAAGGACAAGTGGTGGCAAGGCGCGCTGTTTGCACTACTTACAATGGTTTCATTCGATTTCATTACAATGCGCGTAGGGCTTTGGACTTTGGTTACAGCCCTAACATACGCAGGACTCGGCACAGGTTTCCATTTATACTACAAAAAGGTTGGCGAGGTAAAGCTAAAGCACTATCTGGGGTCAGGCGTTTTAGGCGTTTTGGTGTTTGATTTTGTTACAGGCGTGCTGTTTGGGCCAGCGCTGTTTGGAACAAGCCACCTGCAGGCTTTTATAGGACAAGTGCCTTTTACGGTAATGCACTTGCTTACAGCAACAGGGTTTATCCTGATTCTGACACCCTTGTTTGACAGGACAATTGTAAGCAACCCTGCATTGGAAGACCATAAGGTGTTAAGCAGGGCAAAATTTTGGTTAGGGGCTTGAAATGAGTCAAAAAACAATTGAAGCAAAACACTTTTTTTGGCTTGCCGGCCTCGTATGCCTTTGGCTAATAATTTCAGCGGTTTTGCCGCAGCAGGCTCTGCAACAAGAAGGAAACGCGTTTGTGACATTAAAGGCCTTTGCAGGCCCTGAACCATTGTTTGAAAAACAGGTCGAAGTTGAAATTGGAGCAAACGGCTTTAAAGCCATACAAGAATCTGGTTTAGAATTTGAATACACCGATTACGGGGAGATGGGTGTCTTCATTGAATCCATTGAAGGAACAAAGCCAGCCCAAGACGAATTCTGGAAGCTTTTTGTAAACGGAGAAGAAGCCCAGGTTGGGGTAAGCTCTGTTTTAATAGATAAAAATACCTTGCTTGAGTGGAAAATAGAAAAAGTGCAGGCTTACACTGAATAAAAAATCGTGTTAAGCGCTCAAAACAGTCTTCCGCCGTCACGCCCAGCGGACACGGCAACATGCTGTCTTCGCGTTTGGCTTGACAGCATGAATTTCAGCACTCAAAATCGTCTTCATTGCTTTAAAGCTTGTTGCTCAGCCGAGCAACGCCCGCTGGGCAAAGCCCAGCAAAGCTAGTGCGCAACTGTTAAGCCCAAAACTCAGTTCTCAGCCTGCTCATCACAATAAAGAAGTTTATAAATAAATCCATTTAAAATATACTTATTCTCCTTTTGCGAGAATGGTGAGAGAATTCTCAGGCCCCGATAGTCTAGCCCGGTCAAAGTTCCTTATCGCAAGATAGGAATTGCTGTTAGGACATC
>CAZMUN010000008.1:0-36048 GCA_964569815.1 uncultured archaeon | reverse complement strand
GAAACAATGAACACAAGCACACCAACTACGATTGCTATGACGATCAAAGCCCATCCGTAAGTCATTAGGTACTCTAACGCTGCTTGTCCTCTACTTTTCATTTGGTTTAACCTCCTAAAAATTTTTTTCAAACATTCAATTTAATCCAAAATCCTAACAAAACTTTGCGTTGGGACCGGATTCTGTCGCTATATAGAATGTATTTCTCCTTTAAAAAGCTTTCCTTGAAAGAATCCAAACAAGAGGCCAATTTAACGCGAAAACTTGCTTTTCAAAGCGGCTTCAACATGCTTTGGAACAAGGCAGGAGACATCGCCTTTCAGGGAAGCAATTTCCTTCACAACAGAGCTGTTCAAATAAAAGTATTTGGCGTTTGTGACAACAAAAACTGTTTCAATTTTAGGGGAAAGCTTTCTGTTTACAGTGGCCTGCTGAAACTCCTGCTCGAAATCAGAGAGCTGGCGAAGGCCACGAACTATAAAACGGACCTTTTTCTTCCCCATGTAGTCAACCAAAAGGCCGGAAAAGGAATCCACTTCAACCCTGCCCAAGCCCTTGGTAGCCTCTTTGAGCATGGAAGCTCGCTCCTTGACAGAAAACAAGGGCTTTTTTCCAGGCTTGGTTGTTACAGCCACAACAACCTTGTCAAATACTTCAAGGGCCCTGGATATAACATCCAGGTGCCCAAAAGTGACAGGGTCAAAGGTTCCGGGATACACAACAACTTTTTTCATAAACCCTGGTCCAGTTTTTCAATTAAGGCGCGAACCTGCTTCTCGGTTCTTGCAAGGGAAGCGCTGTTATCAATTACGTAGTCAGCCAATTTAACCTTTTTCATTGGAGAAAGCTGCGAATTCCACCTAAGCAAAGCCCCTTTTTTGGAAAAGCCTTTCTTCCGAAGCCTTTCAATACACTTTTTCTTAGAGGCCTTGACAAAAACAACTGCATCAAAGCGGTTCTGCCATTTCACTTCAAACAAAAGCGGGACATCAACAAAAACAAGGGCCTTTCCTAAGCTTTTTTGCTCGGCAATCTTTGCTTTTACCTCACGCCAAACCAGAGGATGAAGAACTGCCTCAAGCTTTTTTCTTTTGCTTTTAGAGGAGAAGACAACTTCAGCAATTTTTTTCCTGTTAACCGTGCCAAAAGTCTTTTTGAGTTTGGATTGCACTACTCTGTTATGGTAAAGGCCTGCAACAATTCCGTCGGAATCTAATGCCGGAACACGCCTTTGGGACACAAATTTTAGGACAGTGCTTTTTCCGCTGCCAATTGAGCCAGTAAGAGCAATTGTTTTCATACAAAAGAGCAGGCTGAAAAGTTAATTTAAATTAACCTCAAAGCAGCGAGCGTTAGCGAGCGCATGGCATCGAGTGCCTGAAGGGCACGAAGATGGCATTCGGACCAGCCGGGCGTGGCGACTAAAGATTTAAATTCTTGTGCTGCTTGTATATATATAACTGCTTGTTTGTTTTTGAGGCGGTTTGATCTGAAAATTGTAATGGTGACAAGCTGGCCGCCAAGGCATTGCGGCATTGCGACCTATTCACAGGATTTGGTTAGGGCTTTGCGTAAAGAGGGCCATGAGGTCCATGTGGTTACTTTTTCTGACGGCGGAAGGCGTGGCGAAAAAAGCGTTCACAGGGCCATGAAGGTCAAGAGAAACCGCGAACTAAGGGATGCGGGCTGGGATGAAAGGCTTTTTGACAAAATTGCCGACATAAACCCTGATGTCGTGCATATCCAGCACGAGTACGGCCTCTATTTGTATGATGACGACCATAGTGCTGCCTTGTTTCGCGCTTTTTACAGGTGGAAAGTTGAATCAGAGATACCTGTTGTCGTTACCTACCACAGCGTTTACACTGTTTTGGACCGGGTTGAAGCAATTTACATGGACATAGCCTTGAAGCTCACTTCTGCTGCCGTGGTCCACGAGGAATTTCAGAAAAACAATTTGCCTATCAACATAGGCCGGGTCCCAGACAACGTTTACGTCATTCCTCACGGGGCAAAGGATGTCAAGGCAGACAAGAAAGCAAAGGCAGACTTTGGCCTTAGGGGAAAAAAGGTCGTTGGCTTGATTGGGTGGTGGGAGCCCAACAAGGGCTTTGAGCGCGTAGTCAAGCTTTGGCCAAAAATCAGGAAGGCTGTTGGCTCAAAAGCCGTTTTGGTTGTTGCAGGGGACGCAAGGCCCGGGAGCAGCTCTGGCCAGATATACAAGCCAAAGCTTTTGAAGGCGGTCCAAAAAAGCAAGGCAGGGAAAAGCATTAAGGTTATTACAGGCAGCTTTACGCCGGAAGAGTATGACAGGATTCTTTCAACTTTTGATTTGATGGTTTTGCCTTACAGCCGCGCCTCCCAGTCTGGAAACCTTGCGCATGCCTTTGCATTGGGGATTCCGTGTGTGGCAACGGCAATGGAGGGCCTGAAAGCAGAAATTGAGATAAGCAAGGCAGGGTTGACCGTTCCGCCTGACGATGACCTTGAATTGATGCAGTCTATTTCGCATTTGATGAAGCATGACGAGCTGAGGAAAAGGTATGCGAAGAACGCAGCAAAGTACGTAACAAAGCAACTGAAGTGGAGCATTGTTGCAAGAAAGCACGTGGCCTTGTACCATAAGCTTATGCACGATTTGGAGGAAGAGCGAAAGCCAAGGAAAAAGGAAAGCTTGTTTTAGGCGGTACAAATGGGAAAAAACGACTTGATTTATTTTGTAAGCAGCTACCCGCCCAGGGAATGCGGGATTGCTACCTTTACGCAGGACATAGTTAAGTCTATTGGAAAAAAGAAGAAGCCTGGAATTGACTGCAAGATTGCGGCAATGAATGAAAGCCTGTACAACACTTACAGTTATCCAAAAGAGGTCAGCATAAGAATAGACCAGGACGACCAAGAGTCCTATTTGATTGCTGCCGAAAAGCTGAACAAAAACAAGCAGGCAAAAGCCATTTGCTTGCAGCACGAGTTTGGGCTTTTTGGCGGAGAGTTTGGCGAATACATAATACCGTTTTTAGAAGAGCTGCAAAAGCCTGTTGTTACAACCTTTCACAGCATTCTCCCAGGAAACCCTGATATTGAAAGGCACCGCAAGTATGTTGTCCGAAAAATCTGCGAAACATCTGACAAAGTTGTTTCAATAAGCGGCTATGGGAAAGAAATTTTATCAAGCAAGTACCGGATTCCGGAGGAAAAAATCGCCGTGGTTCCGCACGGCGTGCCCCACATCCCTTTCAGGGACACGGAACGGGCAAAAAAAGAGCTTGGGCTGCAGGGAAAGAAGGTTCTCTCTACTTTTGGGCTTATGGATAGGAGGAAGGGCATACACTACGCTTTGAGAGCTTTGCCTCACATAGTTTCAGAAAACCCTGAAGCAATATACATGGTTATAGGTGAGACACACCCAGTGGTAAGAAAACACCAGGGGGAGCGTTACAGGAATTACCTTAGGAGAATCGTAAAAGACTTGAAGCTGGAGGACCACGTCAAGTTTGAAAACAGGTTTCTTTCATTGGAAGAGTTATGCAAGTACTTACAAGCCACAGACGTATACATAACGCCTTACTATGACCCATACCAAATAAGCAGCGGAACCCTGGCATATGCGGTTGGCTCTGGAACAGCCTGCGTTTCAACGCCATTCCTTTACGCCAAAGACGTTTTAAGGCACGGCCGCGGGTCTCTTGTGAAATTCAAAAGCAGCCGATGCCTTGCAGATGCTGCAAACAAGATTCTTTCGGACCGAAAACACAGGCTTCGCTTGGAAAGAAACGCATTCAATTACACCAAAGGCTGGAAATGGCCAAGCATAGCCCAGTCATACACAGACCTTTTTAACCAGGTTTCAGGCCAGCATTAAAATGTTTGAAAAAGGGCTTTTTTTCCCCAAAAAAGGTTTGGTTTGCAAAAAGGTGAAGCATTTATTTTTCAAAAGAGCATATATTGCTGGTGTGGTTGGGAGACACGAGTTGTTGGTCCCAGAGATTAACCAAGGGAATTCCGTGTGAGTTCTAACCCGTGTTTTAAGCCACACCCCTTCGTTTCCACTGATTCTCTTTAAGTTAGCTTTTTAAACAAGTTAATGCCTATATCTTCAAAGTCTAAGTTTGGTGGCATTTATGACTGAGCCTATTAGGACAAAAACAGGCGTTCCTGGCCTTGATGAAATCCTTTATGGAGGCATTCCGCAAAACAATTTGGTGGTAATAAGCGGCGACCCTGGTTCTGGGAAAACCTGCCTTTGCTTGGAATACCTGTACAACGGCATTGTAAAGTACAACGAGCCAGGAATCTACATTTCTCTTGAAGAATCAAAAGAGGAAATGATTGGATTTGCAGAGCTTTTTGGCTGGGACCTAAAGACATTGATCGCAAAAAAGCTGATGAACATCATAACCATCGAGCTTTACGATTTTGACAAGCTTAAGAACACTATTGAAGACGAGGTAAGCCGGCTTGGCGCCAAACGCCTTATAATCGACCCAGGGGTTGTGTTCAGGCTTTACTTTGACCGAGAGCTGGATGCCAGAAAAAGGATTCTTTCTCTGGGCAGGATGCTTAAAAGAATTGGCTGCACTGCAATAGTCACAAACGAAATAAGCCTTGACAAATCAAGCAGCCTTTTCGGGCTTGAAGAGTACGTTGCCGACGGCGTAATACTGTTATACCACACAAAGCTCGAAGACCGCTTTATCAGAAGCATTGGCATTTTGAAAATGCGGGGCACAAAAATAAGCGAAAAGCTTCACCCGATAAGGATAACAGACACAGGCATCAAGGTTTTGGCCAAACAGGAGCTGTTTGAGGAAGTGAGATAATGCCTGAACCAAAAAAATCGCAGGCAGAAGAAATCGACCAGCTTATAGAATACCTTGAAACAGGGGGCAGCCTTGGGCTGGAAATAGAGAAAAGGTTCAGCGAGCTGCCAGAAAAATACGTTGTGGTGCTTGTAACAAGCCATGAAAAATACGATTTGCTGATAAGCCATTTGGTGAAATCTTTTGCAAAAAAGGGCCTGCCCGGAATATTTGTGACGTTAAACAAAGGCGGTTCCGACCTGCTTGATATGCTGGGAAAAAACAAGGTCGACTGCTCTAAAATGTTTGTGGTTGACGCAATTTCAAGAAACAGGAGCGCGGAAACAAAAAAAGCCACCAACATCTCTTATGTGGACTCACCCAAAGACCTAACAGAACTGGAAGCCCAGGTTCTTGACTTTGCTGAAAAAATGCCTGGCCCAAAATTCTTTGTGTTAGACAGCCTTTCAACAATGCTTATCTACAACGCGGAAACAACAGTCGAAAAATTCGTGCACCGGTTTGGAGAAAGGCTCAGAAACCAGGAATGCAGAGCGGTTTTCACAATAATGAGTGAAACCAAGCCAGAGGTAATGAACGTGCTGTCCCAGTTTTCGGACCAGATAATAAGAACAGGGCCCACAATCAGTCCTTGAAAGAAACCTCTTTTCCCAGGGCCTGCGAGGCAATGCCCTGCAAAGAACGCTTTGCTTCTTCGGCTTTTTTCAACGCATCTTTTCGCTGAGATTCTTTTGCTTCGTCTTCTGATTCAAGCTTTTCCTGCTTCTCTTCCAGGGCCTTTATTGAATCCAACATTTGCTTTTCTTGGGAAAGCGCGGGCTGTTCCTTTAAAGATTTTTCAATGGACAGAATCTCGGAATCGAGCTTGTTGAATTTCCAGAAAGATTCCGTAAAAAAATCAAAGGAAAGCATTTCTTCAAGGACTGCAAGCTTTTTTTCCTTTTCCTTTTCCTTCAAATCAACGGCTCCTGAACCGACAGCCTTCTTTGTTTCCAAAAGCACTGCCTTTATCTTTTCTGCTTTTGGGTCACGCTTTAAGGCAACGAAAGGGTTTGTGCAGAGTTCGTTCAGGAATTCAGGCAAGCCCTTTGGCAAAAAAACCCTTCCAGCCTTGACGGACTTGTCAAGCCTGTGCAAAGGCTTCTCAATTTTTGCAAACAAGTCCAAAAGCCCGGTTTTGGATTTCTGCTTTTCTCTTAAAAGCCCGGCTTTTCTTTCATTAAGCCTTGGAATCTCCTTGAACTCGTCGCTTTCACGCAGGCTTTTCAAAGACGACAAAAGCCTGCTTTTTTCCAAGGCATTGGCTTCTTTTGCGTCCTTTAAAGAATCAAGCTCTTTTCCTAAGGAAGAAACCCTGGCTTCAAGGCCCTTTAGTTCAGAGAGCTTTTTTTTGAAAGCGTCTAAAAGAAAAACCTCGCTGTTTTCCCTTAAAACGGATTGCAGTGAGTCAAATTCTTGGCTCAGTTCTTTGAGGTTTTCTCCAACAGCCTTCATTTCGTTCTTGAAAGAAATGCCGGCATAGGCCACGTTTTTTCCAAAATGGCCAGCCTGCCTTAAGGCAGAAACCGATTCCATGGCATAAGACCTTATTTCCTCAAGGTTTTGCGCATTTGGCGGGAAAAGCTTTTCAAGCAGGGTTCCAAGCTGCTTCAAGGCATTTCCTTTGGCAGTTGAAACGATTTTGTCGATCCGCCCGGTTTTGGAAACAGCGCTTGCTTCCTCCAAGTCATTTAAAGCGCTCTTTGTTTCCTTGAGAACGTGCTTGATTTCAGCAAGCTTTTTGGCAGAATCGGAAAGCAGCGCCATTCTTTTCCCAGAAAGCTCTTTTTCAAGGAATTCAACTGAATCCTCAAGCTTTAACTCCACACGCTTTGGTTTTTTCCCAAAAATGCCGTCAAAAACACCCATTTCAGTAAAAATAGATAAAAAAAAGTGATTTAAAGGAAACTTACTCTAAGCAAAGCTAAAAAAACTCTTGCCCACAGAAATTCTTTTGGTAAAAAATGATTGATTTCAACGAAATGGTAACCAAGTACATTGAAAGAACAAGCCATCCAAAAAGCGTTGGCCGCTATTACCCAAGCGAAATAGGGGGCTGTATGAGAAAAGTTTGGTACAGCTACTGTTACCCAAAGCAAATTCAGCCAGAGGTCCTCAAAATATTTGAATTGGGAAACATGATGCATGACCTCGTTGTCAAGGTTTTGGAAAGCGAAAAAAACCAGGACGTGCAACTGCTTCAAAGCGAGTTTCCACTCAAAATAGAAACACCCGATTTCCTTATTTCCGGTCGAGTGGACGACCTGGTTTTGGTTAAAGCAAGCGGAAAAACGTTTGTTGTTGAGGTGAAAAGCACCAAAAGCATTGATTATGTTCAAGAGCCCTCAGAGGGGCATATCATGCAATTGCAGCTTTACATGCATGCAACAGGAATACACAACGGCATCGTGTTGTACGTGGACAAAGGCAACCTGCAAAGCAAGCAGTTTCTGGTAAACTATGATGAAAAGCAAGTAAAAGCAATCCTTGAAAGGTTTGGGCAGCTGCACAAGCTGCTTACCTCAAAGCTTTTGCCAATAGACGAGGCAAAAAAAGACGCAAAAAAGCAGTGGATGTGCCGCTTCTGCGAGTACTCGAAAAAATGTGAAAAAAGCGAGTCCTAAAGAAATAAAAGAAAAAAGAGAAAGAGGCAATTACTCTTTCTTTGCCTGTTTTTCCTTGATTGCAGCCTGCGCTGCAGCAAGCCTTGCAATTGGAACGCGGAAAGGGCTGCATGACACGTCATTCAAGCCAATCCTGTGGCAGAATTCCACTGAAGCTGGCTCGCCGCCGTGCTCGCCGCAAATTCCTATTTCTATGCCAGGCTTTGCCTTTCTGGCTTTTTCAACGCAGTGCTTCATCAAAAGGCCGACACCGGATTGGTCAATGCTCTGGAACGGGTCTCTCTCATAGATGCTTTGCTCCACATAGTGTTTGAGGAACTTTCCTGCATCGTCCCTTGAGAAACCGCAAGTCATCTGCGTCAAATCGTTTGTGCCAAAGGACAGGAAGTCTGCTTCCGGCGCAATTTCGTCAGCTGTTAAAGCGGCTCTTGGAACCTCAATCATGGTTCCAACCTTGTAGTTGACTTTTTCGTCCACGCCGGTTTCCTTTGCAACATCCTGAATTATTTTCTTGATTTTTCTGAATTCCTTTACGTTGCCAACCAAGGGAACCTCAATCCAGGGCTCTGGCTTTACGCCTTTTTCCTGGACTTCCAATGCGGCCTGGAAAATTGCTTTTACCTGCATTGCGTTTATTTCAGGGTAAACCATTCCAAGCCTGCATCCCCTAAAACCAAGCATTGGGTTGAACTCATGCAATGATTCAGTGGTTTCCTTGATTTTTTCAAGGTTTACGCCCATTTCCTCTGCAAGCCCTTCCATGTCCTTTTCCTCTTTTGGCAGGAACTCGTGCAAGGGGGGGTCCAAAAGCCTTATGACCACTGGAAGCTTGTCCATTGCCTCAAAGATTCCTGCAAAGTCCTCTTTTTGGTACGGCAAAAGCTTGTCCAAGGCCTTTTTTCTTCCCTCAACGTTGTCTGAAAGAATCATTTCACGGACGGCCTTTATTCTGTCGCCCTCAAAGAACATGTGTTCGGTTCTCACAAGGCCAATGCCCTCTGCTCCGAATTCGCGGGCAATCTTGGCATCCTTTGGGTTGTCTGCGTTTGTCTTTACTTTAAGGGTTCTTTCAGAGTCAGCCCACTTCATAAGGGTAGCGAAATCGCCTTTCATCTTTGGCTCAATTAAGGGAATCTCTCCTTCAAAGACCTGGCCTGTTCCTCCGTCAAGGGAAATCCAGTCCCCTTCCCGGAGTTCAAGGCCATCTTTGGTTTTCACTGTTCCTGCTTTTTCGTTTATTGCCAAATCGCCGGCTCCTGCAACACACGGCTTTCCCATGCCCCTTGCAACAACGGCTGCATGGCTTGTGGCTCCGCCTCGTGCGGTAAGAATGCCCATTGCTGCATGCATTCCCTCAATGTCTTCTGGCGAGGTTTCTACGCGGACCAATACAAGCCTTTCTTTTGGGTCCTTTTCTTTAAGCTCTTTGGCTTTTTCCGCAGTCAAAACAACTTTTCCAACTGCAGCTCCAGGGCTTGCGTTTATTCCCTTGGCTATTTCAACGGCTTTTTCCATTGCAACCGGGTCAAGCTGCTTGTGCAAAAGCTGGTCAAGCTGCTCTGGCTTTACCTTTAAAACGGCTTCCTCTTTGGTCAAAAGCTTTTCCTTTTCCATGTCAACGGCAATCTTTACCGCAGCATGAGCAGTCCTTTTTCCGTTCCTTGTCTGCAAAAGGTATAGCTTTTTGTTCTCTATTGTGAATTCAAAGTCCTGCAAGTCCTTGTAGTGCTTTTCAAGCTTGTCGTAAACGCCGAGAAGCTCTTCATACACTTCAGGCAAAACCTTTTTCAGGGTGTCAACAGGCTGCGGTGTCCTGATGCCGGCCACAACGTCTTCACCCTGGGCATCAATCAGGTATTCGCCATAGTGCTCTTTTTCGCCTGTTGCAGGGTTTCTTGTAAAGGAAACGCCTGTTCCGGATGTTTTGCCCATGTTTCCAAAAACCATGGCCTGCACGTTGACGCCAGTGCCTGCATCGTTTCTAAGCTGGTTAATGCGCCTGTAGGAGATTGCCCTAGGGTTGTTCCAGCTGCTGAAAACGGCGTCAATTGCCATTTTTAGCTGTTCCCAGGCATCCTGTGGGAAATCCTTTCCGGCTTCTTTCCTGACAAGCTCCTTGTACTTTGGAATAAGGGCTTTCAAATCAGCTGTGTCAAGCTCTGTGTCAAACTTTACGCCTTTTGTTTCTTTTGCGTTGTCCAAAATTTCCTCGAACTTTGCATGCTTGACTTCCATTACAACGTCGCCAAACATGGTGATAAACCGCCTGTAGCTGTCCCAGGCTGCCCTTTCGTTGCCGGTTTTTTTGGCAAAGGCTTCAACAGTTTTGTCGTTCATTCCCAAGTTGAGAACAGTGTCCATCATTCCAGGCATTGAAACATAGGAACCAGATCTTACTGAGACAAACAAGGGGTTTTCTTCACCGCCAAGCTTTTTGCCCATCTGCTTTTCAAGCTTTTCAAGCTTTTCCTTAACCTGTGATTCCAGGCGAGAAGGCCATTTTTTCCCCTCCTCATAGAATTGGTTGCAGGCTTCAGTTGTAATAGTAAAGCCCTGTGGCACAGGCAGGCCTGTTTCAGTCATTTCTGCAAGCTGTGCTCCCTTGTTTCCAAGCAAAAAAATCATTTTCTGCGAATTGGCATTCTTTACTTCGTCGAAAGAATATACCCATTTATTGTCTGCCAAAATACTCACCTCTAGTGTTTCAAAAAAAACCCTTTCAACTCCCAAAAAAAAGCCTCTTTTGGGTCAAACTGGCTAATTAACTCTGACCAGAAAAAGGTTTTAAAAGTATTGCAAAAAGGCTGCAATTGACTAACTTTTGAAGAATTCGGCTTTTGGCTTTTTTCTGCCACAGCCTCTTGCTTCAGGGCAATACCCCAATTTTTCGCATTTAGGGCCCACTTTTTCAAAAAGAATGGGAGCGGCATCCTTACAGAGCTCCAACATTGCTTCAGCCAAGGCCCTGATTTCCCATTGGGCGCGAGTGCACAAGCGGTGCTCGAAAAAGTTGTACAAAGAACGCGTGTTCATCGTAACCACGATACGGGTTTCACAGGCATTTGGCAAAAGAAAGCGGGCGTCCTCTGCTGGCGCAATCTTAAGCATTTCGTCATAGGCTTTTCTTGCGTTTTCAATTGCCTGCAGGAAGGAATCATAGGGCTCTTTGTTTTCTTTTATTTTGGGTGGCACAAGAAAATTGAAGCCCCCCTCCTTGACATAGCGCTGGCTTTGCTGGGAATTGTGAACCACAAAACCGTTTGCTACAAAATTATGATGCGGCTCGTCCATTGCTATGTCATAAGTGTCCTCAAATCCCTTTGGGGTTATGCTCTCTATTTCTTCCCACTTTACTGTTCGGTAACAGCCGTTGGACTTAGGGTGATAAGGAATTGGTTCTGTTCCAAAGAAAGGGGAATATGAATTTTCGTTATTGTTTACTTTCCGATGGCAGCTTTGGCAAAGTGTAACTAAATTTTCAGGGTCTTTGTTTTTTGTTTTGTCAATATATAAAGGGATTTTGTGATGCAAGGTTAATCTGCCCCCTGTTTTGTGGCAAAGCTGGCACTTATAAGCGTCTCGCTTATAAATTGACTTTCTGAGCTCTGAAGATATAGCAGGCCTAAGAAAAACAGCTTCCCTTGTTATTCCTCCTTTCCACATAGGATTGTTAGAACCGCGCATTCTCTCCGAAACCGCTATTCGCTCTTCCTGCGTTCGCTCACGATTCATCTTCCAATGGTAACCCAGCTTTGGCTCATGCCCATGAAGCCCGCTGGTTTCTTTCTGCAAGCCATGGCGCCTTACCCAAGACCTAACAGTAT
Source organism: uncultured archaeon (assembly GCA_964569815.1). Taxonomy (GTDB): domain Archaea; phylum Iainarchaeota; class Iainarchaeia; order Iainarchaeales; genus CAZMUN01. Next base: position 24,741 of record CAZMUN010000008.1, on the reverse strand, counting down.
GCTCTGAACAATCCAGCAAATCGGCAAGCTCTTCTTGGGTTAAATTCTGTCGGTTATATTTTTCATCCAGCCATTCTTTATTCCTCAAAAGCGCAAAACGTGGAGATCGGCAGGTTACCCCATTTACAGCCAGCTTAGGCATTGCTTGGGCGATAACTTTGAGCGGCAACCACCCTTCTTCAGTAAGGAAACGATGATTCGGAGTGGCCTTAATTTTCTTGCCGTCTTTAAGTTTTACTTCCCATACCTCGTTTTTGCCAGTATAAAAAATCGCTTTGATTTTTCCTCTGCCAAATTCCTGTTTAACTTCATCTAAACTGTTTAGCAGTATAAGCTTTAACCTTGAGCGTCCATGTGGAGAAAGAGCTCTGTCAAACAAGGATTTAACTGTAAATCTCTTGTATCGCTTAGATTTTTGCCTCGCTCCCTTTATTACGGTGTCGCCTGTTAAACAATAGGATGCAATCCTGTGCCTTACAAGCTGGTGGGAGCAGGCCCTTGAAATGCCTTCAATTGCAAAAGTGAAGGAAACATGCTCCAAAGGGCTTAAATGCCCTGCTTTTGCAAGCTTTGAAACCAGTTTTCTTGCATATTCCTCTGAAACCTTTTCCTTTAAGGCATCGATTCCAACGCCTGCATAGCAAATGTGGCCTGCTGTGGCCGCAGTCTTGTCTGGCTCAGGCGTGTGAGAAATAAGCTCGACTTTTAGCTTGGCTTCCCCCATGGAAAGAAAAAAAGGGCAAAAGTGATTAAATAGATATTCTTTTTAGGGCAAAGCCACCTATTTTTATTATGCCAAAAAAGCCTTCTTCAGGAAAGGGACCTGGAAAAGGGAAAGGGCCAAAAAAAAGGCCAGAAAGGGAATCTGAAGCAGAGAGAAGGTATTGGGAAAGGGAAGCAGAGGCTTTTAGAAAAAAGTTTCCAAAGGCCGCAGGGCAGCGTGAAGCTGTAAGAAAGCTTGCTGATTCTTTGCTTAGCCCTTTGATGCAGTGGAGAAAAACCAGAACCGCTTCAGAAAGCGCTTGGCTGGCAGTAGAGGATTTTCTTCTTTCAGGGAAAAAAGGGCAAAAAAAATTCTTAAGGCTGCTGGCAAAAGCCCAGGAGAGAAGCGTTGCAGAAATTCAGCAGGAGGTTGGCTTTTTTCATCGCCGTGAAGCGGCAATGAGAAGCCTTATGGGCTACATTGACCCAAAAGACGCCTACAAAGTGATTTATGCAGTTGACCGCGCCCAAGGCCTTAGGGCGGAATCAGAGTTTTTTGGCTTGATGGAAGGCCTTGCAAAAAAAGGCGCCTTGGCCGAATTCGGAAAGCTTTTGTTCAGCCAGCAAAAAAACCCAGAGTACGTCAAGGCCAAAGAATGGTACAGTGCAATGCAGAGAAACCTTGAAAGGGCAATAGGTGAATTTGAAAGCCACTCGCGTTCAATGAGGCAGGCTTTTCAAAAGGGAAGAATTGGCAAGCAGCGCTACTACGAGTGGATAAGCCTGGCCCAAATATTCCAGCTGCAGCAGTTTGGAAACATGGCTGAAGCAGAGGTAAGAATCTACAGCCAGCTAAAAAGCCGGGCCAGAAACCCAAAAGTAAAAGAGCTGCTAAGAATAATGGAAATCAAAAGCAGGCGGGAAAAATTGCGATACCAGAGAATGGAGCAAGAGCTTACAAGGGATTTTCCAAAGCACTTTTAAGACACAATCAGGCAATTGACGAATTTTGGTTGGACAAGAAGCGAAACCTTTAAATATGGTTGGCGCAGTATTTTTTATCTTCGGGAGCTCGTTTTAATGAAAACCGAAATGCCTTTACTGCCACTAAGAGAGCGCGTGAAAAGCTTTAAGGAAATAGAGCTGGGCTTTACGCCGGAACAGGCAATCAGAGAAGCCGGGCGCTGCCTCCAATGCAAAAACCCTGCATGCATCCAAGGCTGCCCTGCGGCAGTGGACTGCAAGGCATTCATAGAACAGGTAATGCTTGGAAACTTTGACAAAGCATACGAAATAATAATCGAAAAAAACCCGCTGCCATGCTTTACAGGCCGCGTGTGCGCAGAAGAAGCCCAATGCGAAGGAACATGCGTTCTGGCAAAGCAGAAAAAGGCAATCGGAATAAAAGCCCTGGAAAGGTTTGTGGCAGAGCACGACCACAACGGATGGAAGCCGGGCAAAAAAACAGGAAAACAAATTGCGATCGTAGGTTCCGGGCCGGCAGGAATGGCATCAGCAATCGAGCTGAGGAAAAAAGGCCACAAAGTAAAAGTGTTTGAGGCCCTGCCAGAATTAGGCGGAATCCTAAGCTGGGGCATTCCAGGATACAGGCTTGACAAAAGCTCTGTGAAGAGAGTCTTGAAAGAGCTTAAAGATAAAGGCGTAACGCTCCAAACAAACCAAAAAATAGGCGAACAAAAAACGCTCTCCAAGCTGATAAAAGAATTCGATGCAGTGCTTTTGGCAATAGGCGAAGGAAAGGCAAAAAAAATAGAGCTGCCTGGAATAGAAAAAGAAGGCATTCTTTACTGGGACAAGTTCCTGCAAGGCTTTGGAGCAGGAGGAAAAACGCTGGAAGAGAAAAAAGCTGTTGTAGTAGGAGGCGGCAACACAGCAGTCGACTGCGCCCGCGTTCTAAAAAGGCTTGGATGCGATGTAACAGTAACATACCGAAGAAACATGCCGTTCATGCCATGCAACAAATCAGAATTGGTTCACGCAATGGAAGAAGGAATAGAATTCAAAATGCAGCTAAAGCCAGAAGAGTTTCTGGGAAAAAACAGGCTTGAAAAAATCAAGTTCAGAAAAATAGAAATAGAAAAAGAGGCATTTGTGGAAACACAGGAATTTAAAGAAATGGAAGCAGACGTATGCATTCTGGCAGTGGGCCAGGAATACGATGCATCGGTAACCAAAGGAACCGAAATCGAGGGAAGCGAAATAAAAATAAACGGCGCAAAAACCGAGATATGGGGCGTTTTCGCAGCCGGCGATTTGGCAAACAAGGAAAAAACAGTGGTACATTCGATTGCGTCTGCAAAAAACGCAGTAGCACAAATAGAGGAATACTTAAAGGAGAAATCGAAATGAAAAGCGAACTGCACGGCCTATACAAAAAAAGCCTGAAAGAAAGGCTTTCCCTAATCCAGGAATTTGCTTCACTTGAAGATTCAGAACTGGAAGAACTGAAAAAATTTGGAGCCATGTCCTTTGAAACGGCAGACAAAATGGCTGAAAACGTTTTCGGAACACAGCAGCTTCCTCTAGGCATAGCAACCAATTTCCAAATAAACGGAAAGGATTATTTGGTGCCAATGGCCCTGGAAGAGCCAAGCGTGATAGCGGCAGCCTCAAAAGCAGCAGGAATTGCCCGCGTTTCCAAAGGCTTCAAAGCAGAAGCTTCACCGCCAATAATGATTGGCCAGATTCAATTGGTCGGCATTAAGGACGCTAAGAAGGCCGTTGCAGGGATTGAAAAACACGGCCCCGGGCTAGTTGAGTTGGCAAACCAAGCAGACCCAGTGCTAATAAAATTCGGAGGAGGAGCAAAAAAAATCGAAACACACATACACGAAACCCAAAGGGGAACAATGATTGCAGTGCACTTGCTTGCCGATGTAAGGGATGCAATGGGCGCAAACGCAGTAAACACAATGTGCGAAACAATTGCCCCAAAGCTTGAAGAGATTTCGAAAGGAAAAGCAAGGCTGCGCATAATATCAAACCTTGCAGTCTACAGAACTGTGAAAGCTTCAGCCACATTTTCAAAAAAGGCATTGGAAGAAAGCTTCAAAAAAAGAAGCCTTAAAGGAGAAGAAATCGTGGAACATGTTTTGGACGCCTACCACTTTGCATTGAACAACGCTTTCAGGGCATGCACACACAACAAAGGCATAATGAACGGAATCGACGCAGTTGCAATAGCAACAGGCCAGGACTTCCGCGCTTTGGAAGCAGGAGCACACGCATTTGCAGCAATGAAAGGAAACTACAAGCCATTGACACATTACACTAAAAACAAAAACGGCGACCTGGCTGGCGAAATCGAAATGCCTCTGGCAGTTGGCCTGGTGGGCGGCGCAGTAAAAACAAGCCCCATTGCAAAAATTTGCTTAAAAATCCTTGGAGCGAAAACAGCTTCAGAATTGGGAGAAGTGATGGCAGCAGTTGGCCTGGCCCAAAACTTTGCTGCCTTGCGTGCATTGGCAACAGAAGGCATCCAAAAAGGCCACATGGGATTGCATGCAAAAAACATTGCCGTAATGGGTGGAGCAAAAGGTTTGGAAGTAGACAAGGTTGCAAAGCTCATGGCAAAAGAAAAGAATATAAGGGTAGACAGGGCAAAGGAATTGTTAGAGGAGCTAAGGAAGTGATTTCATGGCAGGCATAGTAGGATACGGGGTTTACGTTCCGCTTTACCGCATTAGCTTGGAAGAAATTGCCCGCGTCTGGGAAAAAGACGGCAAGGCCATGTCAAAAGGCCTTAACGTAAAAGAAAAGGCTGTTGGATACTTTGACGAGGACGCTGCCACCATTTCAGTGGAAGCGGCAAGAAAAGCCCTATTGCAGGGGCAAGTTAACGCAGCAGAAATCGGCGCAGTCTACATTGGGTCAGAATCACACCCCTATGCAGTGAAACCCACATCATCAATTGTATCAGACGCCATTGGAGCAAGCCCAGACCTAACTGCAGCAGACCTGGAGTTCGCATGCAAGGCAGGCACAGCCGGCATACAAATGTGCCTTGCAATGGTTGAAGCAGGCATTCCAAGCGGCATGAAATACGGTTTGGCTATTGGTGCGGACACAGCCCAAGGAAGGCCGGGAGACGCATTGGAATACACTGCTGCATCAGGCGGTGCAGCATTCATAATTGGAAGGGAAGCAAAAGAAGTTATTGCAAACGTGGAAGAAACCTATTCCTATACAACAGACACACCAGACTTTTGGAGAAGACAGCGTGCTGAATTCCCAAGCCACGCAGGCCGCTTTACCGGCGAGCCTGCATACTTCAAGCACGTTATGGGAGCAGCCCAAGGCATAATGGAAAGAACCAAAACAAAGCCCCCTGATTTCGATTATGCGGTATTCCACCAGCCAAACGGAAAGTTTCCAACAAAGGCCTCAAAAATGCTTGGCTTCAAGCCAGAGCAAATAGAGCAAGGCCTTACAACACCACACATTGGAAACACTTATTCAGGCAGCATGATGATTGGACTGGCCTCTATTCTGGACAAGGCAAAGCCAGGGCAAAAAATACTCGCAGTAAGCTATGGCTCTGGAGCAGGCTCAGACGCATTTGTTTTGGAGGCCACAAAAAACATTGACAAAAAAAGGCCCAAAAAAACAGTGCTTGAGATGTTTAAGGAAAAAAAACACATAGATTACGGAACATACGTAAAATTCAGGAGAAAACTAAAAAGCATGTGAAAGCCTTTTCTTCGAAAAAAGAAAAGCCCCGAAAAAAACCAAAGGAGAAAAAGAAAAAATGAGAAGCGTTTCAATAATCGGCGTCGGCTGCACAAAATTTGGCGAACACTGGTCAAAAAGCTTCAGGCAGCTTATAGCAGAAGCAGGCATTGAAGCAATCCAAAGCGCAGGCATTCAAGGAAAAGACATCCAAGCCTTGTATGGAGGGAGCATGGCATCAGGCCGATTCATTGGGCAAGAGCACATCGGCGCACTCATAGCCGACCAGCTTGGACTAAACCCGATTCCGGCTACGCGCGTGGAAAACGCGTGCGCTTCAGGCGGAACAGCTTTGAGAGCAGGCTACATGGGAATAAAATCAGGCGAATACGACATTGTGGCAGTCGGCGGCATAGAAAAAATGACCGATGTCGGCACAGACCAGGCAGCAATCGCCTTAGGTGGGGCAGGCGACCAGGAAACAGAACTGTTCCACGGGGCAAGCTTTCCAGCACTGTATGCACTAATGGCCCAAGCCCACATGGCCAAATTTGGGACAACAGAGGAACAAATGGCCTCAGTAGCAGTAAAAAACCATTTCAACGCAACCCTGAACCCAAAAGCCCAATTCCACCGAGAAATTTCAGTGCAAGACGTAATGAAGTCAGGCTACATTGCCTCGCCATTAAAACTTTTAGACTGCTCCCCAATAACAGACGGAGCAGCAGCAGTCATTTTATGCGAAACAGAAAAAGCAAGGCAAATTTGCGAAAACCCTGTCGAACTAATTGCCTCAGAACAGGCCTCTGACACGCTTGCCTTGGCAAACCGAACCAGCTTGGTTGAAACAATGGCAGCAAAAGTTGCAGCAAAAAAGGCCTTTGAAAAAACAGGCCTAAAGCCAAAAGACATAGACTTTGCTGAAGTGCACGACTGCTTCACCATTGCCGAAATCCTGGCAATCGAAGCACTTGGATTCTGCGAAAACGGCAAAGGCGGGCCCTTTACAGAAAACGGGCACACTTCCCTCAAAGGAGAAATCCCAGTAAACACATCAGGCGGCCTAAAAGGAAAAGGCCATCCAGTGGGGGCAACAGGCGTAGCCCAAGCAGTTGAAGCAGTTCTGCAATTGCATGGAAAAGCAGCACAAAGGCAGGTCAAAAACGCAAAAGTCGGCTTAACCCACAACGTGGGAGGCAGCGGCGCAACCTGCACGCTTCACCTATACAAGGCATTGGAGGGAAAAAAATAATGAACGGTTCACTGCCACTAATCTGGAGAAAATTCGCAGAACGCTACGATTTGGATGGGAACTGCTGTGAAACATGCGGCACATGCTTCTTTCCAGCAAGAATGGTCTGCCCAAACTGCAGAAGAAAAGGAAAACTCAAGCCAATGAAAATGACAAAGCGTGGCAAAATAGTTTCATTCACCGAGGTTTTCACAGGGCCAGCAGGCTTTGAATACGAAACACCATACTTTGTAGCAATAATAGAGCTGGAAAACGGAGCAAGGCTCCTAAGCCAAATCGTTGACTCCAAGAAGGAGAACGTGAAAATAGGGGCAAAAGTTGAAACCGTTTTCCGCAAAATCTCAGACATAGACCCCGAGGGGCCAATAGCATACGGGTATAAATTCAAAGTAATAGAATAATTCAGGAGCTGAACTCGTGGGAGAAGGAAAAGGTTTTGGAAAAACGATTCTATTTGGAGAACACTTCGTAGTATACGGTCTGCCAGGCATTGCAGCCAGCTTAAGCAGCACTACAACAGCTAAGGTTGAAAAAGCAGAAAAATTCGAATTTTTTGACAACAGGCCAGAAACACCCGGCTACAAGGAAAAGAAAAAAGACGAAATCCAAAGACAGATTGATACATTACTGAACTACTTTAAGATTGACAAGGAAAAAAACCCTGTAAAAATAGTTCTTGAAGGCAACCTTGTATGTGCTTCAGGCGTTGGAGCAAGCGCTGCACTTGCAGCAAGCATTGCCCGCGCATTCAACCAAGAGCTTGGCCTAAACCTCGATGACAAAAAAATAAATGAAATCGCTTACATGGCAGAAAAAGCCGGCTCAGGGACACCGTCAGGAATAGACAACACAACATCTGTTTTCGGTGGATTCATAACCTTTGAAAAAAATTTGGAAGGAGGCCCAAACAAGATTGGCACACTGTCAGTTTCAAAGCCGGTTGAAATCGTTTTGGCAAGCACTGGAATAACACAGGAAACAAAAGTGGTTGTAGGCGATGTAAAAGAAAAAAAGGAAGCTAACAAAGAATGGTTTGAAAAAATTTCAAAAGAATACAAGGAAGTTGCAGAACAAGGCCTTGAAGCAATAAAAAAAGAGGACTGGAAAAAAGTTGGAAAAATGATGGACAGAAACCAAGAGCTTTTAAGGCAAATAGACGTTTCCTGCAAAGAAATAGAGGAGATTGTAAAGACGGCAAAAGAAACAGGCGCTTGGGGAGCAAAGCTTACAGGAACAGGCCGCGGGGGATATGTTCTTCTCCTAACACCAGGCGCTGAATTGCAGAAAAAAGTTGGAAAAACAGTTGAAGATAAGGGCTTTGCAACAGTAAAAACCAAAATAGGCGTGTGAATGAAACTAATTGTAGCAATATGCGGGGCATCAGGCATTGGATATGGAATTGAATTGCTTAAAACCCTAAAAGAAGCAAAAGTAGAAACGCACCTTATTTTAAGCGAGTGGGCAGAAAAGCTAGTGGAAGAAGAAACTGATTACAAGATAGGCCAGGTCAAGGAGCTAGCAAGCAAGGTTTACGGCTACAAAGACATGGCTGCAAGCATTTCAAGCAGCAGCTTTTTGGTAGAAGGAATGGTAATATGCCCTGCAACAGTAAAAACGGTTTCAGAAATTACCCAAGCACACTCCGGAAACCTTATTTCAAGGGCAGCAGACAACATGCTGAAAACAAGGAAAAAGCTAGTTGTATGCATCAGAGAAACCCCTCTAAGTAGCCCATGCTTGGAAAATTTGGCTAAAATAAGCCAATATGGCGGAATAGTAATGCCCCTTTCTCCAGGATTTTACCACAAGCCAAAGTCCATTAAAGATTTGCAAGCATTTATTGTAGGGAAAATACTTGACGTTTTTGGCATAAAAAATCAAAAATTTAAGAGGTGGAAGTAAATGAGTTTCAGAACACATTTAGAAAAATTGAAAGCCCTGAACAAGGTAACAGAACCTGTTTCAAAAAAATTGGAGGCAAGCGCAATCATAAACGAGCTTGTAGACAAGCCAGTGCTTTTTGAAAGAGTGAAGGAATCAGAATTCAAAGTAGCTGGAAACATATTTCCAACAAAGCAGGCAGTAGCAGACTATTTAGGCTGCAAGGTAAGCGAACTCATCCCCACAATAACAAAAGCTATTGAGAAGCCAAGCAATCCAGAAGTTGTCGAAAACGCACCATGCCAAGAAGTGGAGATGCAAGAAGTTGACTCGGACAAGCTTCCAATATTGTTCCACTGCGAAAACGACGGCGGCAACTATATTTCAAGCGGAGTAGTTATAGCAAAAGACCCAAAGCAAGGGCAAAACCTTGACTTCCACAGGTGCATGCAGATAGACAAAGACAAGTTTTCAGTAAGAATTGTGAAGAAAAGGAACTTTGACACTTTTTTGCAAGAGCAAAAAGAAATGCCTATGGCAATCTGTATTGGAAACGGAGCAAATGTTTTGATTGCAGCAGCGACATCGGTTGACATTGGATTAAACGAATTAGAAATTGCCAATACACTGGAGCCACTGAAAGTAGTGAAGGCAAAAACCTTTGACGCACTAATTCCAGCTGAAGCCGAGTTTGTAATAGAAGGAATAATCAAGCTTGATGAAAAATCAAATGAAGGGCCATTTGTTGACTTGACAGAAACACAGGATACTGTAAGACAGGAACCAGTATTTGTTGTAAAAAAAATTACCCACAGAAAGGATGCAGTGTGGCAGGTACTGCTTCCAGGAAAACTAGAACACAAAGTTTTGATGGGAATGCCTCGCGAACCAACAATGTTCAAAAAAGTAAACGAGGCAGGCGTTAAGTGCTTGGATGTAAATGTTAACCCAGGAGGATGCAGCTGGCTGCATGCCCGTGTAAAGATTGACAAGAAAAAGGAAGACGACGGCAAGAAAGCGATTGCAGCAGCTTTTGCAGGCCACAAAAGCTGCAAGCACATCTTTGTAGTAGACAAAGACATAGACATTTATGACAGTGATGATGTGGAATGGGCAATGGCAACAAGGTTTCAAGGAGACGTCGATTTGGTTGTGAAAGACAAAGAACCAGGAAGTTCTCTGGATCCAAGCGCAGAGCCAGGCACAAAGATGACAACCAAAATAGGCTTTGACTGCACAGCACCCCTTGAAACAAAGGGAAAAAGCTTTGGAAAAGCAGCTTTTCCAAAAGTGGATTTGAAAAAGTTTTTGAGGTGAAACAAGATGGAATTAACAAAAGAAGAACAAGAAATGCATGAAGGAAAGCATGGAAACGCTGTAAAGAAAAGCATGGGAATACTCTATGCGCTTGGCAACATCTTTGGGGCCAAAAGAATGGTGCCTGTTACAAGTGTGCAAGTGTCTGGAGTGAGTTATGCTAATTTGGGAGACGCCGGCCTTGAATATCTTTCCGAGCTGGCAAAAGATGGAAAAGTCAGGGTAAAGACAACTTTGAATCCAGCAGGAATGGATATGGAGAACTGGAAGGCATTGGGAATTTCACCGGAATTTGCTGAAAAGCAAGGCAAGGTCATTGACGCTTTTGCCAAGATGGGAATCGAAACAACATGCACATGCACCCCTTACTTTGTTGGAAACCGACCCAAAAAAGGAGACAAAATTTCTTGGGGGGAAAGCAACGCAGTAACTTTTGCAAACTCAGTTCTAGGGGCATATACAAACAAGGAAGGCGGTCCAAGCGCTCTTGCAGCGGCCCTTACAGGCAGAACCCCGGAATATGGGCTGCTCTTAGATGAAAACAGACAAGCCCAAATTCAAGCGCAGGTAAAAGCAAAAATGGAAAACGAAACAGACTTTGGAGCACTGGGCTATTTGCTTGGCAAAAAAGTTGGAAAGAAGATTCCATTAATCAAAGGTATTGAAAAGGCAAGCGAAGATCAGCTGAAAAGCCTCTGTGCTGCACTTCCAACATATGGCGGGTCGCCAATATTCCATATGGAGGGCATAACGCCAAACGAAACAAAAGAGCCGGAAGAGAAGACAGAGTTTAGCCAAGAAGACTTTGACAAGGCAAAAAAAGATATGAATGACGAATGCGAAGCAGACTTTGTTCTGCTTGGATGCCCACACTGCTCTTTGGAAGAAATAGAAAAAATAGCAAAATTGCTTGAAGGAAAAAAAGTGAAAAAAGAGTTCTGGGTTGCATTAGCAAGGCCACTAAAAAAACCAGCAGAAGAAAAAGGATGGATTAAGACAATTGAGGCAGCAGGGGCAAAAATTGCATGCGACACCTGCCACGTTGTGGCCCCGCTTAAAGGCCGATTTAAATGTGTTGCAACAAACAGCGCAAAAGGGGTTTTCTATGGAAGAGGTAAAAATGACTTTAAGATGAAGTTGATGACACTAGAAGAATGCATAGAAGAGGCAACGAGGTGAAAAAAAAATGGAGCAAAAAGGAAGAAAAATCAGCAGTGGAAAAGCCCAAGGAGAGGTTCTGAAAACAAGTGAAGGAATATCATTTTATGGAGGAGTTGATGGTGACACAGGGCTTGTAACACAAAAAGGACACCCTTTAGAGGGGCAACCTGTTTCAGGCAAAATACTGGTTTTCCCGCAAGGAACAGGCTCTACGGTAGGAAGCTATGTGCTCTACAGCCTTGCAAAAAATGGAAAAGCTCCAGCAGCAATAATAAATAAGGAATGCGAAACCATTGTGGCAGTAGGCTGCATTATTTCAGAAATTCCCTGTGTTGACAAAATAGATATCGAAAATATTAAGACAGGTGACAAGGTTTCAGTAGACGCAGAACAAGGCTTGGTAAAAACGGAGTGAACCAAAACATGCAAGACTTATACATAATTAAGTTAGGTGGCTCTGTTATAACAGAGAAGGAAGGCAACAAGTTTGAAGTAAAAAACACTGTTTTGAACAGAATTGCATCAGAAGTCAAAAAGGCCTTGAACGAGAAAGGGTTTTCTTTGATTGTTGTCCATGGGGCAGGGCCTTTTGGCCACACAAATGTTGCAGAATACAGCATCAACAACGGAGTTTACTCTGAAAAGCAGAAAGAGGGCTATGAGAAAACAGTAAAAGACTGCAATTTTTTGGATTCAATGGTTGTTGAATCATTTAGGAAAGCCGGCATAAATGCAGTGGCCTTTGACCCGAACACTTTTGTAAAACAAGACAACAAGAAAGTCATTGAGTTTCCAACAGAAGGAGTTGAAGCCGCGCTTGCAAAAGGGGAAGCCCCTGTTTTGTTTGGACAGATGGTTCAAGATAAAAGCCTGAATGCAAGTGTTTTAAGCGGCGACACAATCATTGGGCTTTTGGCAAAAAAACTTAGGGCAAAAAAGGTTTTTCTGGGAACAGATGTTGCAGGCATTTTTACAGCCGACCCAAAAAAGAACCCTGAAGCGAAAAGAATTCCTTTAATTAGTAAAAGCAATTTTGAAGAGGTTGCAAAGCAAACAGAGGAAGCAAGAACAGTTGATGTTACAGGCGGCATGAAGGGCAAGCTTGAAAAGCTAAAGGAAATGCTGCAGGGGACAACTGCACTGGTTTTTGATGCAAACAAAGAAGAAAATTTTTACAGGGCGCTTGTAGGCCATAAAATTGAAGGAACGGAAGTAAGGCTGTGAAAATATGCCAACCGACCCAGCGGAAGAACTCTTTGAAGTAATCGACGAAAGTGGAAAGGTTTTGCGAACTGAAAAGCGAAGCGTTGTGCATGAGAAAGGGCTTTTGCACAAGGCTTCAGATGTCTTTGTTTTGGATAAGGGTGGGAAAATCTTTGTTCAGCAGCGTTCTTTCAAAAAAAGGATTGGCCCAGGCCTTTGGGATATGAGCGCAGCCGAGCACTTAAAGCCAGGGGAAACATATGAGGAAGCGGCAATCCGCGGAGTAAAAGAGGAATTGGGCGTTAAGGCAGTGGACATTGAAAAGATTGGGAGCCGTGTTCAAAAGGCAAAGTTTGGAAACCTTGAAGACAATGAATTGGTGCAGGTATTCAAATGCAAGTGTGAAGGAAAAATAAGCATTGACAAAGAGGAATTGGAGCAAGGCAAGTGGGTTTCAAAGCAGGGCCTTTTGAATGAAATGGCTTACGAGCCAGACAAGTTTTCAAGATGGCTTTTGCAGGACAGAAAGTTTTTCGAAAAACTATAGGTATTTTTTGGCTTTTTCAGATTTCTCAAAAATTGGGGCAGCGTAATTGAACCAAACCTCGAATTTTTCTGGGTGCTCTTTTGATTCAGAAACCGCTTCGCCGGCAGGCATGAAGGTTATTTCACCCTCCATTTCCTTAGGGTTTGGCTTTATTGGGCCAGAGCATTCAACTGAAAGCACCAAACAGTACTCGTTTTCACAGGTTCCGTCTCCGTATTCCTTGTTGTAGGAGAAGCCGCCGTACTTTTCAACAGGCAGTTTTTCCTCAATGCCGTATTCGTGCTTTAGGCAGCGGTGCACTGCATCTTCAACTGTTTCCTCTGCAAGAACATGTGAAACAGGGCTGTCCAAAACATTGTCGCCAATCTTTTTTCCAGACCTCTTATGCAAGGCAAACTCGTTTTTGTCATTTATCACAAAAACCAAAAAAGCCAAATGCTTTTTTCCTGGAGCAGTGTGGCATTCCTTTCTTGAAAGGATTTCACCTGTTTCATTCCCGTTTGAATCAGTGACACGCATTTTTTGGTTTGCCCTGTCTTCAAGCTTTTGGTTCATGCAAAAATTGAACAAGAAAAAGAATAAAAACTAACCCAAGAGTTTTCTAACGCGAAAAACAGGCAAACCCTGCTTTTCAACAAGGTCTTGGATGCGAGATTTCTCGCTTTTGAGGCCTTTCCAGTCAAGAATTATGGCCTCTGGCTTGGGAAAAGTTGATGCAAGGGCCTTGGAAAGCATTTCCTCGTTTAGGTGGGGTAGGGCATGCTGTGGGCAAATATGGCCCAAAGCCCAGTCTGTTCTCAAAACAAGCTTTGTGAATTCCGGTGCATAGTGTCCGCCGCCCAAAGCAATTGCAGACTTGAAGTTGCCTTTGGTTGAAGTAGAAGTCCGGATAACTTGGGCAATTGCTTCCGCAGCCTTCATGTCATGCCACTGTTTCTCGGAAGAACCAAGCTCTATGAACACCGTTTGCTTGTTCAAAAAGGGGCCGTGGTGCGTTACCTCCAAAGAAACATCGTAGGGCAGGGAAAGCTCGCCGCGTTTTTTCTCAAGGGCAATCAAAAAGTTCTTCAAAAGAAAAGAGTTTGTCGAAACCAAGTGCCTGTCTCGGCCTCCAAGCTCGGCCTTACCCCAGTTTCCAACAGGGTGAGTTGTAAGGGAAGGCTTGCCTGCAGCGCTTTTATGGGTTGAAGCAAAAACCAGGGGTTCAGAATCAATTTCGTTGGCCTTGTCAAGGAAGCAGATGTGGCCGTCAAGCACTTTTAAGGGAAAGCCTTTTGGAAAAAAGGAAACAATGTTCATTCCGGCAGAATTGTCCTTGGATGTTACGACAGAAAAGCCCATTTTTTATCACTTGAAACGATTATTGCACTAAAAACAATTTAAAGGAAAGGAACTTAATTAAGATTGGTGTTATGCAGGTCGTGGTAGCAGGCTCTGAAGATATTGCAAGCAGGCATGTTGCAGACCTTGTTTCAAAGCAGTTGCATGAAAAACAGAACTCTGTTTTTTTGCTGCCGACAGGAAGCACGCCTTTGAAATTGTACAATTGCTTAATTGACATGGTGCAAGCCGGAAAAATAAGCTTTGAAAAAGCAGTCACATTCAACCTAGACGAATACCAGGGCATTGGAAACAAGCATAGGCAAAGCTATCACAGCTTTATGTGGAACAACTTTTTTGGAAAAATAGATATAAACAAGCGCAATGTTTCAATTCCTGAGTCAAGGCCCAAAAGTGTTGAAAAGGTTTGCAAGGGTTATGAAAAAAAAATGAGAAACACGGGGCCAGACATAGCTGTTTTGGGCATTGGAGAAAACGGGCACATTGGGTTTAACGAGCCAGGCACCTCTTTTGGCTCTGTTACCCATGTTGCTTCCTTGACAAAGTCAACGATTAAAGCAAACAGCCGTTTCTTCAAATCAAAGGAAGAGGTTCCAAAAAAAGCAATAACCTGCGGCTTGAAAACTATAATGACTGCAAAGAAAGTTGTTTTGATTGCGTTTGGAAAGAAAAAGGCAAAAGCGGTGAGAAACGCATTGGAGGGCCCTGTTTCAGAAAAAGCCCCTGCCTCGATTCTTCAAAGGCATAAGAATGCTTTGTTTGTTTTGGACAGGGAAGCAGCATCCCTTTTGAAGAAAACACAGGTATATGCACCGGAAATCGAAAACGTTAAAATTTACGCCGAATTCAACCTGCCAAAAAGGAAAAGAATAGTTTTCTTTTCGCCGCACCCGGATGACGCAGCCATTTCTGCAGGAGCTTTCCTCTCAACCTTGGCAGAAAAAAACAAGGTTTTTGAAATAATTATGACAACAGGCCATAGGGCAATTGACTCCGGCTTAAGCCTGAAGCAAAAAATGAGGGAAAGGGAAAAAGAAACAAGACTGGAAGCCAGGGTTTTGGGAACAAAGGTTTTTTTTCTGAGAGGCAGGTTTTATGACAATGGCAAAGACATACATGAAAGCGATATACGAAAAATCAGGGCATTGATGCGAAAACTCAAACCAGACCTTGTTTTTGTTCCACAAAAGCTTGACCCGCATCCAACACACGTCCTTTCAAGAAAGACAGCGCTTGCATCAATTCCAGGCAATGTAAGTCTTTGGGCCTATGAAACACCCTGGTCGTTATTTGGGCATAAGAAATTCAATGCAGTCTTCGAGTTCTCTGAAAAGAGAATGAAGACAAAAATAAAGGCCATAAGAAAGCACAAAAGCCAGAATGCGAGGACAAGATTTGACAGGGCTGCAAAAATCATCGCCGAATTCAGACGAATAACCATAGCAGAACAAATGTTTTCACAACTTGGGAAAACTCCTTTAGAAACAAAACCCTACCTTGAATTGTTCAATATTTCCAGATGGTAACTATCTTTTATAGGAATCTGAAAGCGTTCCCAAAACCCTTGCAATGTCATCCAAAGAATCGTTGACAGGCCGCTTTACCCAATGGCTGAAGCTTTCAACAACGTTGCCCTTTTCAGCATAAGGGGCGCTGTTCAAAAGATAGCGGTTTTGCTTTCTCTTCAAAAGGTCAAGGGAAATAAGGCGGTTGAGGTGATAGCGCAAGAGCTTTTCGCTTACCGCCCTCCCATACTTGGATTTAATGCGCTCTTGGATATCGAAAGTGGCGGGATTTTTGCCCTTTTTTAAAAGAAAAAAGAACAGGGAATCCAAAACCAGCAAAACCGTGTCCCGCGATTCCTTTTCAGAGATAAGGCCAAAGCTCAAAGCAAACCAGCGCAAAAGAGACCGCCTTGTAAGCTGGACAGAAGGCGGGAGATCCATGCGCTTTATTGTGAAAGTCTTGCGAACAAGCTCTGATTCCGGCAGGTTAACCATAAAGCACACTCTTATACATAATCTGTTAGGAAATAATCTTTTTCCTTTGGAAACAATATATTTCAAAGCCTAATTTAAGTTTTTCGGTTGTTTGCAGGAGCAAAAAAGCGCCTTTAAATACTAGTTTAAGGCTTTGTTTTTGCAATGGAAAAAAAGTTCCTTGTTGCGGCTCTTTTAGTTAGCCTGGTTTTGCTTTCAGGCTGCCTTAAAATCGAGATGAGGGAAGACATTCAGGCAAACGGCATGTCCACCATTTCTATGAAAATTGACATGTCCAATTTTCCGCAGCAGGGCGAGGAAACAAACCCGTGCGAAGGAATGGAAACAGGAGAGGGCCCTGCCTTGCAGAACCTGCAATGCACTTACGAGGACAAGGTCCTTGCCTTGACAGGCCAGTTTGACAGAAGCAATTCAACTGCCTTTACAAAAGATGGCGATAACTACAGACTTGACGTTAAGGCTGCATTGGAGGAATTCAATGAAACAAGCGATGAAAGCTCGCAGATGCCTGAAGACGAGCAGGGCATGGAACTGCTTAAGTCAAGCGGGTTTGAATACAGCTACTACATTAAAATGCCGGGCACAATGGTTTCCCAAGAGGGAGGAGAAGTCCAAGACGACGGCTATGTTAAATTCGACTTGCTTGAATTGGATGACGGTGCATATGTTGAATCAACCACGGCAGGCGGGTTTGGCATGGACGCAATGCTTATTTTTGGCGGCCTGGTGGTTTTAATAGCAGTTGTAGCAATTTTGGTCATGGCCCTTAAAAGGCGCTGATTTTGCCCTTGACTAAACCGATTGTTTTTAAACAATTCCACGCAGAGAATCTATTTGCTATGATAAACGCGAAAACAACCTTTACGCCATTCAAAATGAAGATCAGCAGGCGAGAGCCAGTAACTTTGGGAATAGAGCTAAGAAACGAGGGCCAGGAAACGGAAATCGTTTCAATGGAATTGAGACTTGGAAGCCTTTTCAGCCTTGAAAAAACCGGCTTTAAAACAGATGCAATTGAAAAAATCCCAAAGTTTGAGCCAGGCGCAAGCAAGAAATTCTACTACGACATTTGGCCAAAGCAGATGGTCAGGCCAGGCGAGCACGAGATAAGGCTTAACATAGTAGAGCACTATAAGGGATTTAATTACGTTAAAAGAAAGCAGGAAAAAAAGCTCCATGTTTCAGTGGAAGAATAGCTATTCAAGCTTTTTTTTCTCCAACTCAAGCAAATGAATCTTTTCCCTGTATTCGAAAAGCTTTTCCCTGAAAAAACCCTCTTTTATCTCCTGGTTGCAGAAACCGGATTCCAAGTTTTGGATCCGTTCCTTCAGGCTCGTGATTTCTGAATCAATTCTCACCGCCTCCTTGTTTTCGCTGGCCCATGCAGCCTTCTTTGGCCTTTTGAAAAGCCTTCTTAGCCTTTTTGGAAGCAATGAAAGAATGAAAGCCGTTTTGTGGGCAGCCCTCCTAGAATGAGAAGGCAAATGCCGGACCTCGATAGCCTGCCTTTTTCGCTCAACCTCGATTTCCCTGTCAAGGTTTTTGAGTTCAGCTTCCTTTTCAGAAATGTCTTTTTCCAAGGAGGCAATCTGCTGCTTTTCCCTGGAAAGATTTTTTTGGATCGCGCTTTTTCTTTTAGAGAGGGAAAGGCTTGCGCGCCTGTGCAAAAGCTTTGAAAGCCGGTGGGTTTTTTTAAGGCCGTAAACCAAGAGAAAAACAACTGCGATTGCTGCAATGCCGAGAGCAATGTAAAACAGGGGAAGCTGCTGTTCCAAGGCAAGCTCAAAGCTCTTTTCGCCTTTGTTGCCCAACGAATCCGCTGCAGAAACCAACAACACCGCTTTCTCAGGTTCAGTAAAGAGATAGTATGCAGTAAAAACGCCAGCGCCGGCAGAAGTTAGGACAAGGGGCTGGCCATCTATTGAAGCGTTAACATCAGCCTGTTCCACTGCCTGGTTGTTGTCATAAACAAGCTTGAATTTAATCAAATTCTTTTCATTCAAGGAAAAAGTCAGTGCCTTTGGATCCAAAAGTTTTACAAGTATTTGGCCTTCCATTATTTCCAAAGAAAGCTCTTCTTCGCCAACCCTTTCACCCGAAGCCGCAAAAAAGGAAAAAGTCTGCTGGCCCAAATCCAAATCAACAGGAATAGCGTAACTGCCCTGATAGAGGCCGTTTCCAACGCTGTTAAAATCTATTTCGTTGCCCTGTGAATCAGTTAGGGAAATGTCAGCGCCATCAACAAGGTTGCCGTTAACATCCTTTACAACAAGGTTTAAGTCAACGGTTTCACCGCGAGAAAAGGAAGTGTTGGCATCGAAAACAACTTCAATTGACAAAAGCTCTTGGCTTTCATGCGTGCAGGAAGCAAGGCATGTTCCAGGCTGCTCACAAACATCCTTTGTTTTCAGGTCAGAATCATCGCAATCTGCATCAGAGCTGCACACAATCGTGCAGGCTTCGTTGGCGCATTCGGCTTCGCAGGTTCCTGCATTCAGGCATTGGTCTTTGGTTAAAGGGTCGGAATCACCACACTCAGAATCCGCAGAGCAGGCAACAGTGCAATCAGAGTAAACGCATTCAGCATTGCAGGTTCCACCAAAAAAGCAGTAATCTGTTGTCGAAGGGTCGGAATCGTCACACTCAGAATCCTCGGTGCAGGCAATGGTGCAGGTTGAATGAGAGCATTCGGAATTGCAGGTTCCAGGATTGGAACAAATGTCAAGGTTTCCTGAAACGCCGTCATCACAGTCTGAATTTGTGTCACAGGCCATTGTGCAGTGCTCGCATTCAGAACTGCAGGTTCCAGGATTGGAACAGGAATCAATGGTTGAGTTGTTTTCATCATCGCAACCAGCATTTGAATCACATGCAACAGTGCAAAAAGAGCAGGAAGCGCTGCAAGTTCCAGGATTAGAACAGCTGTCCAAAGTGAAAGAATTGCTGTCATCGCAGTCAGAATCGGAAGAACAGTTGACATCGCATGCAAGGTTGCTGCACCCTGCACTGCAGGTGCCTGCATTCAAGCAGGTGTCAACAGTTAATGAATTGGAGTCATCACAATCTGCATTTGAGCTGCAGTTAACATCACAGTAAGAGCAATAAGCGCCACAAGAGCCCCCGTTTATGCATTCATCTATTGTAAAAGCATTGCTGTCATCGCAGTCAGAATTCGAATCACAGCCTATGTCACAGTATGAAAAATTGATGTCAGCCGAACTGTCGCTGTGCTGGCCAGGCTCGTCAATAAAAAAGGCCCCTGACCCTGTTCCAGCATCAGAACCAGCAGCTAAAACAAAATAAAACTGTTCTGTTTCATTGCCTGGCTCTAGTCTGCAGTTGACATCAGACAGGGCGCAGTTGAGGTCGTTTCCAGAAAAAGAGGGAACGCCGGCTCGGTAAGTGCCGTCATCCAAACAGCCACAAAAGGAAACCGTGGCATCAGAACCAAGAACACCTGATGCAGCATAAACGTCCCTAAAAGCAAAACTTTCCGGAACCGCGTTCTGGTCGCCGGTGTTCTTTACAGTTGCCTCAAAACGGTAAGAAGTGCTTATGGAAAGGTTTGTATCACAGCTTGCTGTTGCACCAGAAACATCAAGGCCAATGCAAATTGGAGAACCAGAACCTAAAACATTGTTGTCGCTTTGGTAAACGCTTAAAGACTCAAAAAGGTAAGAAGGGGCGGCATTGGCCGCAGCCAAAAAAAACAGGAACACAAAGGCCAAAAAAAGAATTTTTTTAACCATAACGGATATATAATGCAGGCTCTATATTTAAAGTTTGCAGGCAAACTAAAAAGGAAGAATTAAAAACCCGGGAAGCAATAAGAATTACCGGATGCCAAAAAGACAAAAGCCCCGCTCCAAAAAACCAGCTGCAAAAAAACAAGCCTTAAAGCTTCTTGGAAAGAAAAGGCTTTCGCCAACAAAAAGGCAGAGAAGAAAACAGCACGCTGCACTTGAAAGGGCAGTAGGCCACAAAATCCCAAGGCTGAGCGACGTTGTATCAAAGCCAAGCAGGTACACTGTAAAGGCAAGGCAAACCCATTTCAGAACAGAACAGGCAACCCCTGGCCATTACGAGGGCGGTTATTGGAACAGGCGCTGGGTTCCGGCAGAAACAAGAAAAATCGCAACCGGCGAAAAGCTTGTGGTAAAAAGGGTTTCAAAAAGCAGAAAAGGCCGCGGGGGAAGCAGTGGCGGGACAAGAGAAAGCCACAGGACAGGAACAATGCAGTCAAGGAGAAGCGCGGCAAAAGCCCAAAGGGCCTCAGGAAAAAAAGGCGGAAGGCCAAAAAGAGAGAAGAAAAAAGGCAAAAACAAGAAAAAAAACTGATTTCTTATACATAACTAATTTATTGGCTCAAGCCTTTTACTCTCCATCAAATGCGACAACCCAACCCTCTTTGGGTGAACGCCTGAAACAAGCTCTACCCCAGCCTTGGAAAGGGCCTCTGAAACAAGGGTAGTGCAAATCAAGCCAGGCTTCTTTGGCTTGGAAACCTTTATTCCAAGCATCTCCCAGCATTTGATGACCTTGTTTAATTGACGGGTAAAGGGAACGCCCTCCAAAGACAAAGCCTGCCTAGCAACAACCTGCTTCTGCTTGCCAGAAAGCTTGGCCCTGAAAACATATGGAGGCAGGCCGCGCTCAACCTGGCCCCTAATGACCTCAGCAGCAGGCCTTATCTCAACCTTTCCAAAAGACATGTTTGCAAGCTTTCCTTTGCCAGCATAAATTGCGGCATGAAAAAAAGGGCAGCCTGTAACCAAGCCAAAAAAACGGCCCCTGATGCTCGGATTCCGGGAATAAAAAAAAAGAACATCTCCAGGCTGCAACTCTGAAACAGAAACAGGCCTCGGCTTTTTGGCCCAAAAACGCCTGTACTTGGGATGAAAACGCCTAGCAGTATGCCCAAGCTCTTCAGCAACCCTTTTAGCAAGCCTTGACTTTGGTTCCCTAGCCATAACAAAAAAGGGGAAAAAGAAGTATTAAATTATATCTAAACCACAAATAAGTACAGAATGGCCCCAAAAAAAGTCTTCCTAACATTCGACGACGGCCCAGGCCCAAAAACAGTGGAAATAGCAGAACTATTAAACAAGCTGGGCATAAAAGCAACCTTCTTCATGCTCGGAAGCAAAGTAGAGGCAAAGCCAGGCGCAGCAAAACGAGTATCAGAACTAGGGCACGAAATCGGAGTCCACGGCTACGAACACACGCACCTTCCAAAAGCAAGCCTGAAAGAAGCAATCAGGGAAATAAGGACAACAGCATACCTGATAGCAAAAATAACCAGAAAAGTGCCAAAAGTCTACAGAGCAGCATATGGAAGACTTACACCAGAAGCAAGAGAAATACTCAAAAAAACACTAAAAGAAAAAACAAAGCTAAGGCACGTGGACTGGAGCCACGACACACTGGACTGGAAAAAAGCAGCCAACGGAGAAAGACTAAACCCAAAAGAAATCATAGCAAAAACCAAGCCAGGAGACGTAGTACTATTCCACGACGGAGCAACAGGACAATACGCAGCACAAGCAGGCGTTCGCGGGCTAAACCTGTTAAAAGCACTCCCACAAATAGCCCAAGGCCTAAGGCAAAAAGGATACGAATTCGAGCCAATACAAAGCCCATACCAAAAAGGAACAAATTTAAGATACAAGCTTAGAACACTTGCAAAAAACGCCCGCGCAAAAATGGAAGGGCACATGAAAAAACTCAAAAGGCGGAGAAAATGAAGCCAACAAATTTCAGGGTGCTGCCATTCACAACAAAAGCAGGCCACGGGCAAAAAATATTCATGGGCGGAACAAAAGACTTGCCATTAGGAGACCCGGAAACCGCGGAATGGCTAAAGCAAAGAGGGGTAAAAGAAGTCTTCTGCCTATACCCAGTGCGAAACAAGGAATTCACCGGACTAGAAACAGAAGCAAAACGCGGAACAACAAGCCTTGCAGACTTCCACAGAATATGGCACATTGACCCAAACTTTGCGGCAGAACTCGCCAAAAAAGGAATAAGAGTAAGCTCCCTGATAAGAAACCCGGAAAGCTTCAGAAACTACGAGTCGTTTGCAAAGGAAGCAAGCCAAGTCAAAGGAAACATTGCAGTACAATGCTTTGCAGGAAAACACGCAAGCTCAGCTTACGTGCTATACTATCTCGCAAAAAACACAAACATGACACACAAAGAGGTTCAAACCCTGTTTATCAGATCAGGGTTAAACCCAAGAGACCTAGCCATTATAACCTCATTCCTCAAAAACACCGGATTAGACATATACAAAATTTTTGAAGCAAAAGAAAGAGCAATAGAACAGGCAAAAAAAAGAAAAAAGAAAAACCGAAAACAGGGCAGAAAAAAGCAAAACCGAGGAATAAGGCCACACAACCATCAAAGGAAAAAGAGGTCCAGGTAGACAAAAGGTGTTATGTAGTTTAATGCTACATAATATATTCTTGTTTGTGGCTGAAAAAGGAAGAAATAAATGCTCCCAAAACCTAATTTTAATATGAAAAGAAGGGCAAAAAAGAGAGGAATGGAACAGCCCATGCTGCCTTTTGGAAAAGTAAAAAGGGGGCAAAAAAAGCCTGTTGGGAAAAAAAGTCTTTCAAGGGAAGAAATTAAGGCTGCAAAAGAGCGGGCTTTAAGGCTTGCAAGCCAGGCCTATGCTGTTATAAGGAGCCCTGAGGCCGGCCGGATTTTCAAGGGCGTGAACCCACAGCATATTGAATTGTACAGAAAGGAGTTTGGCAGGGACATTGGAGAATTGCGCAAGGGACGGGTTTCTGCAAGGCAGGCGCAGGAAGTAATCTCCAGGGCAAAAGCCTTTTTTGACAGGTTCAACACCAACTAAGCAAGTAACTTATACATAACAGGTTTTTGTTCGCGCCATATTTTGACTAATTCTACGCAGCCCATACTTCCACTACTCGCATTTTTCAGGCTAAAAAATTGTGTTTTTTGAAAAGTTCTAGAGGTAGAAACGCCGTATAATCATGGTTATACCGAATATCAAGGGGTGTTTTTAAGCAGTTTTGGAAGCTAAAACTACGTAAAAGGCACCCAAACGGCGAAACGCGTGGTTTTAGGCCATCTCGGTTTGTTTCTCAAACCGAGTTTTGGGTGGTTTGAAATGGAAAGAGAAAATGGCGTGAGAATTAGGAAATAGGGGTATGTGGCCTGAGGCAGAGAGGACTGTGTTATGTAGCAGTTTGGCTTTTTTTTTAGCGTCTGTGCTGTTTTCTTATGCTTTCCACCTGTTTTTCAAAAACAGTGATGTCTTTTTCCAGGTCTTTTACTTGGCGCATTGCTTCAAGCCTTTGGCTGCGTAGGCGTTTCAATTTTGGGTCAAGAAGCCGATGCTTTTGCTCCATTTTTTTTATTTGGTCATGCAGTTCAAACAGCCTTTTGTTGGCTTTTCTAAGCGACCTTTTCGCGTTTTTAATGCCTTGCCTTACAAAGGCGGAATCCTGCCTGAAGGCCAGCCAGGCTTTGAGCCTTTTAACTGGGCCTTTTCTTTTCTTTCCAGCCACAAAAGTCACTTTCTTTGAATTATAAGTATTTGGTGGGGGAGGTTTTCTTTAAAAAGCGATTCAGGTCTTTTGAAAACTTTTGCTTTGAAGCCGCGTTTTTCCAAGGCCTTTACAATGCCTTGCACTATCTTTTCAGGGTTGCCGCGGAGCCTTGCCGTAGGCTTAAAATTGAATATTGGGTCAAACCCAACCAGTATTACCCCGCCCTTTTTTAGCGAAAAAGCAAACTTGAGGAAATGGTCCTTCATTGAGGATTTGGGGGCATACCAAATTGAGCCGTAGAGGGAGATTATTGCGTCAACCGGCTTTTCTGGAGCAAAGAATTCAGCTCGGCCTTGCACAATCCTGTCTATTCGGCCCTTGCGTTGCCTTGCTTCCAGCCCTGGATCGGATTCAAAGGTTAAGGCGGTTGTTTCTGTCTGAATGCCTTTTTGGGAGAGTTTTTTCTTTAGGGATGCCAAAGCCAGTCCCTTTCCTGCTCCGTCGTCAAGGATTCGGATAGGGCCTTTGCCTTTGTGGATTGAAGCAATGCAGTCTGCAAGGCTTGTGGAAGGGCTTTTTCCCAGGAATTTTGCCAGTGCGGGCCCAAAGTAGGGGTTGTAGTGTTTTGTGTAGGAACGCTGGCTTTCCCACCTGGTTCTCTTTGTTGGAAAGTCTCTATGAGAATACCATTCAAGCTTGTCTTTTGTTTCGCGCCATTCTTTGCGTTTTTTTCTTGCAGCGTTTCTTACGCGGTCAACAAAGTATGCTGGGCCCTTTGGCTTTGGGAGCTTTTTTGAGGGCATAAAAGAATTGTGCAGGCTGGGGAATTTAACCCTTAGCTTTTGGGTTCTGCAGAAAGTCTTTATAAAGGCCTTTTGAGGCTTGTAGAATTAGTCAAATCGCCAATTAAAGGCCTTTGAAAATTTGGTTTTGAGCATTTCTACACCGCTTAGCTTTTGGGCTCTGTAGAAATGATTTATAAATGAAAAAAGCGTTCATCCTATCGAGGTGATAACATGAACGCTTTGTATCCAATAGAGCTTTCAGGTTTTTATAAGTTATGCATTCAGGTTCACTGTAGAAATCCTTGGCAGTTTATATATAGCCAGATTTTTATTGTTCTGC
>CAZMUN010000007.1:0-37106 GCA_964569815.1 uncultured archaeon | reverse complement strand
CCCCAATAGTATCCGCAGCTTTCCTCTATTTCAGGGATTTTTCCCTCATACCGGTTTTTTCTGTCAAAAGGGAATATCATGCAGGTTGGCGGCATCTTTTTCGTGCCATAGGCCTTGCATTTTTTTGTTTCCTTGTCGTAGAAAGGGCATTGTTTTCCAAAAAACCCGTATTCATAGCACACTCCGCATTCTTTGCATGAGCCTTTCCTCTTCGCAAGCTTTTTTTTCAGTTCACCCCTCCTAAAAAAGTAGTAATACTGGGTCCTTAGCCTTATTTTGAGTTCTGTTAGAAAGGGAAGCTTTTCCAAAAAATCACCAGTAGCGCTCTTTGTGCTTTTTGAAAAACTCCATTGTATTCTGAATGCCTTCTTCCAGAGAAAACTTGGGAGCCCACCCTGTGTCTTTCTTTATTTTGGAGATGTCTGCAATGTAGTCGCCTATTTCTATTTTTTTCTTTTCTGGAGGGAAAGGAATGTGTGTGACACGCCCTTTGCCTGCAATTTTCACGCAAAGGTTTGCTGCATCAACCAATGCTGTTCCTTTTCCGGAACCAACGTTGTATATTTCGCCGTCGGTTTTTTTGGAGGCCATTGCAAGAAGCATTGCCTCAGTTACGTCGTCCACATAGTTCCAGTCGCGTAATTGTTTTCCTTCATCGTAAATTGTGATATCTTGGCCATCCAAAGCAAGCCTTATGAACCAGCTTAAAACCTCTTGTTTTGCGTGTTTCATCAAGTGCCTTGGCCCAAAGGTGTTTGAAAGCCTTAGGGATGTTGCGCCTATGCCGTAAACGTTGTGGTAAAGGATATGGGCCCATTCCCCCGCTGTCTTGTTTATGCCGTTTACGTCCGTCGGCCTTACTGGATGCGATTCATCAACCGGGTTTTTGCATTGCCTGCCATACTGGCTTCTTGTTGCAGAGAAAAGCAGTTTCACGGAATCGTTGCTTTTCCTGCAGGCCTCCAGTATTGAAAGCTGGCTCTTATAGTTGATTTCCAAATCAGTGTAGGGGTTTATCATGCTGTCCAAGTGGCTTACCTGCCCAGCCAAGTTGAAGATGCAGTCCTGGCCTTTTACAAGGTAGTTCATGCTGTTTTCGTCGCGAACATCTGCAACATTTACCTTTACCTTGTCTTCAATGCCCTTTATGTTGAACATGTTTCCGCCGTATTCAGGAATCAGTGAGTCAACCAGGATAACGTTGGCTTTTAGGCCGACAAGCCAGTGGGCCAGGTTTGAGCCAATGAAGCCAAGCCCTCCTGTTACCAGGATGTTTTTTCCAGCGTAGTATTTTTCCAAGTCAAGCATTGTTAGCCCCTAAAAAAGCCTATATTGCATTATTGGGCATGTAAAACATTTTAATATGTATTTGACCAGACCCTTTGAAAAATGCACTAGTTTTTTACAAGGCCAAGCTTTTTTCCAAGAACAAGAGTCCACCAAAGCCATGCCCAGCCAATCAGGGTTGTTATAATCCTTTTTGGTCTGAAGAACTGGGAGCCACCGCTCAGCCTTGGATAGTGGTGGACCGGAACCTCTTTTACTGCAAAATTTTTGTCGCCGATTTTTTTCATCATTTCAACGCATATAAGCCCTGAATTGGATTCCAGTTTTATGGAGTCAATAACATGCCTGTTGAACAAGCGAAAATCGCAGTCTACATCGCGAACCGGCAACCCAAACAAAAGCCTTGACCCAAGGTTGTAAAGCTGGCCTGCCACAACCCTTATTACGTTGTCTGCGCGGCCCATTTTGTAGCCGTTGACCATGTCGTAGTCGTTGATATAGGGCAGAAGTTTTACAAGCTCTTTTGCATCAAACTGTGCGTCGCCGTCAGTGTAAAAAATGAGGTCTTTGGAAGCAGTTTTGAAACCGCTTTTCAAAGCGCCGCCATAGCCCTTGTTTTTTTTGTGGTGCACTACCTTTACCTGCTTATACTTTTTGGCAAGCTCGTCTGCTATTTCGCCTGACCTGTCAGGGCCGCCGTCGTCCACAACTATTACTTCAAAGTCCTTGAAGCGCGGTTTCACAACAGAGATGGCGTCTTCAACCATTTTTGCAATGCTTCCCTCATCGCCGTATGCTGGAAAAAAAACAGAAATGGATTTTTTGGGTTTTGGTTTGGCCATTTCAAGTATTGATAAGAGAGGCATTTTTTAAAGGCTTTTCCAAAACCGAATTCGATTCTTGTACCAGGGTAAATTGAAATAAAAGGCTTGCGTTCCAAAAAGGGTATGATGTCCGAAGAAGATGTGGGAAAAGGCAGGGTTCAGCTGCCGGCTTTTCCAGTAAGGGGAGCAAAGCTTGACTTGGGCTGTGGAAACTTCAAGCTCAAGGGCGCGTTTGGAGTGGATTTTTTCAGGGAAAAAGGCGTTGACCTCCAATGGGATTTGGAGAAAACGCTTCCAAAAAAGTTTTGGGAAAAGTTTGACTTGGTTTACAGCGACGGGCTTTTAGACCATTTGGGCAACCCCAAGAAATTTTTGGAGGACTGTGTTCTTTACGCAAAAAAAGGCGGCTTTGTCCAGGTGCTGGTTGATAATGCGGACTACTGGCGTTACCACAAGAGAAGCTGGCCTTTTTCAGACTACCATGCACTGCTTTGGTTTAAGGCCACTGACGAATTGAAGGTTCAGCATAAGATGATGTTCCAGTTGGGGCATTTGGAAACATTGTTTAAGCTTGTTGGCCTTGAAGTGGTGGAAAAGAAATTCTTGCACTGCAAAGGCCCCGATTTTCTTCTGCCAAGGCATTTCGGGTCTGCATATGTCTCAATTGTGGGAAAAAAGCCCAAATAGTGGCGGTTTTTGAATATTGTACCAGAGTTTTATTTAAAGATTTTATGGCTTAAATTGCTGTAAGCAAGCTTTTTTTTGGTGGAAAAATGGAGAAGGTTTTGGTAACAGGCGGCGCAGGTTTCATTGGAAGCAACTTTATCCGCTTTTTCATGCAAAAGCATCCTGAAGCAAGGGTTGTTAACTTGGATAAGCTGACTTACGCCGGCAGGAAAGAGAATTTGGAGGACCTTGAAGTGAAACCAAACTACGAGTTTGTGCAGGGCGACATATGCAATCCAAAGGATGTGGAAAAGGCAATGTCTGGCTGTGGCACTGTACTGAACTTTGCGGCAGAAAGCCATGTTGACCGTTCCATAGAAGACAGCAGCAGCTTTGCGCAAACCAACTGCATTGGCGCAGGAATTTTGTGCGAGCAGGCAAGAAAGCAGGGCATTGAAAAATTTGTCCAGATTTCAACAGACGAGGTATATGGCCAGATAATGGACGGCTCTTTCAGTGAAAAGGATTTGCTTAAGCCAAGAAACCCTTACAGTGCAGCAAAAGCCGGCGGCGAGCTGCTTGCAATGTCCTATTACAGCACTTACGGCCTGCCTGTTTTGGTTACTAGAAGCAGCAACAACTATGGGCCATACCAGTTTCCGGAAAAAGTCATTCCATTGTTTATCACAAACCTTTTGCGCGGCAAAAAGGTTCCACTGTACGGCGAGGGCAAGAATGTTCGGGACTGGCTGTTTGTTTTGGACAACTGTGAGGCAATAGACTTGGTTTTGGATAAAGGCAGCGCGGGCGAAATTTACAACATTGGTGGAAGCCAGGAACTGCAGAACATCGAGCTAACGAAAAAGATTTTGGAAGAAATGGGAAAGGGCAAGGAAATGATTCAAAAGGTGAAAGACAGGCCAGGCCACGACCTGCGTTATAGCTTGGACTGCTCAAAGATTGAAAAGGAACTCGGATGGAAGCCAGGCAAAAACTTTGACGAGGGCCTGCATGAAACAGTGCAGTGGTACAAGGAAAACGAAAAATGGTGGGGGCCTTTGGTGAAATGAATGGCAAAATATTTTTTTGGTTTGCCCCTGAAAGCAGCACTAAAAAGGGGCAAAAAACGGCTTATGCGAATATCGGCAAAAAAAGGAGGTTGGAATAGACATGGCACTTCGAGGAGTCATACTCGCAGGGGGAACGGGTTCCCGTTTAAGGCCCTTGACTTTGACAACAAATAAGCATTTGCTGCCAGTATACAACAAGCCAATGATTTACTATTCAATAGAAATGTTAAAATCTGCAGGGGTCAAGGACATACTTGTAATTACTGGAACATACCATGCAGGGGCAATTTTCTCCCATTTGGGCAGCGGAAAGGACTTCGGAGTCAGGTTCACTTACCGTGTCCAGGACGAGGCCGGCGGCATTCCAAGCGCGATTTCGCTTGCAGAGGACTTTGTGGGGGATGACAAGTTTATCTCAATAAACGGAGACAACATTGTTTTCGAGTCATTGAAGCCGTTTGCAGAAGCATTTGAAAAATCCGATGCAGAAATGCAGATTTTGATGTACAAGGGAGCAAAAGAGGAAGCCCAGAAGTCTGGTGTTGCGGTCTGCAAGGGAAACAAGGTGACGGATGTGGTTGAAAAGCCAAAAGAGCCGCCAAGCAACAACATCATTGTAGGGATTTATTTCTTAAGCCCAAGTTGTTTTGATGTAATCAAAAAACTGAAGCCATCCGGGCGGGGGGAAACAGAGATAACAGATGTGCAAAGGCATTTTTTGGAAAAGGGAAAGCTGAGGGCAGAGCATTTGAAGGGCAAATGGCTTGATGCCGGCGACTTTGAAGACTTGATGCATGCAAACATCGAAACACAAAAGCTTGCAAAAAGGCATGAGAAGTGATTTTTTTAATGAAAACCCTCATGCTGAACCCGCCCTTTTTTCCAAAATTCTCAAGGTCCAGCAGAAGCCCAGCTGTAACAAAAGGCGGAACCATATACTACCCAATATGGCTTTCATATGCAGCAGGCGTTTTGGAAAGAGCAGGGCACGAGGTAAAGCTTGTGGACGCGCCGGCTGTCCCGCTTTCAGAGAAACAAGTTGTAGGAATTGTTAAAAAGTTTAAGCCAAATTTGGCTGTTTTGGACACAAGCACGCCAAGCATTAAAAATGACGTCAAAGTCCTTGAGGCCATTAAAAAAGCCCACAAGTGCTTTGGTGTTCTGGTCGGAACCCATGTAAGCGCTTTGCCGAAAGAAACAATGAAGTTAAGCAAGCAAATTGACGCTGTCTGCATTCAGGAATATGATTACACTTTGAGGGACTTGGCAAAGGAATTGGAGAAAAAGAAGCCAAAGCTGAGCAGTGTGAAAGGAATGGCGTACAGAAAAGGCAAGGCCGTTGCAGAAAACCCTCTGAGGGAAAAGATTCAAAACTTGGATGAGCTGCCTTTTGTAAGCGAAGTCTACAAAAAGCATTTGAATTACCGCGATTACTTTTACAGCGCAAACCGGTACCCAGAGGTTACCATTGTTTCAGGGCGAGGCTGCCCGTTCAACTGCAAGTTCTGCAACTGGGTCCAAAACCTTAACACCGGCCCATATAGGAAAAGGTCTGTTGAAAGCGTTGTGCAGGAGTTTCTCTACATCGAGCATGCTTTCCCCGCTGCAAAAGAAGTCTTTTTGGAGGACGACACCTTCACTGCCGACCATGCTTGGGTTGAAGAGTTTTGCAGGAAAAAAATTAGGGCAAAGTCAAAAATTTTGTGGAGCTGCAATGCCCGCGCCGATGTACCGTTGAAAACCTTGAAGCTCATGAAAGAGGCAGGCTGCAGGCTTTTGTGCGTTGGCTTTGAGTCTGGTTCGCAGGCTGTTTTAAACGACGTGAGAAAGGGAACCACTATTCCTAGGGTAAAGCAGTTCATGCTCGACGCAAAACAGGCAGGAATTTTGGTTCACGGCTGCTTTATGGTTGGAAACCCGGCCGATACCAGAGAAAGCATTAGGGCAACGATTGAGCTGGCAAAAGAGCTGGGCCCCGATTCCGCGCAGTTTTTTCCAATAATGGTTTACCCTGGCACCGAATCGTACGAGTTTTTCAGAAAAAAAGGTTGGCTTGTAACCCAGGACTTTGACAAGTGGGTTGATGAAAAGGGCTGGCACAAATGCATGGTTGACATGCCTGGCCTTTCAGCAAAAGAGATAGTTGAATGGTGCGACCGCGGCAGAAAAGAGTTTTACTTAAGGCCTGGCTACATTGCAGGAAAGGCCCTGCAAATTGTTTTTAACCCAAGGGAGGCAAAAAGGATTGCAAAGGCAAGCAAAACCTTTTTCAAGTACCTTTTGAAAAAGAAGTGATTCGATGGCAAACGTTGTATTGTTTTTGAGCGATGCTTTGAGGCCAGACCACTTGGGGTGCTACGGCTACAAGCGAAAGACAAGCCCTTTTTTGGATTCCTTGGCTTCAGAGGGCACTGTTTTTGGGAACGCTGTTTCAAGCGCTTCTTTTACCATGCCCTCTCACAAGGCGATTTTTTCGTCTGTTTATGACAAGGGGGGAAACCTGGAAAAGGTAAATGGAAGCATAGGCGTTTTTCCGGAGGAGCTGCAGAAGAAGGGAATTGCAACAGCGGCCTTTGTAAGCAACGGCATCACGTCCAAAAAGGCAGGCTTTGACAAGGGCTTTGATTTTTTTGATGAGGGCTTCACTGGCAAGGAAAAGATGGCTGAAAAGGGCCGGAATGCTTTGGAGGCAGTCGAGGCAGCAGTAAAATGGATTGAAAAAAACAGGGAAAAGGACTTCTTTTGCTTTATTCAGGTTGTGGACACGCATGGCCCATACAGTCCGCCAAAGGAGTTTGTTGAAATGTTCAACGACAAGCTTTTAGAAGAGCAGAACCGGGTAAAGCTGCCTTTGTCTGAAACAGATTTGGGCTATAAGGCCATACCAAGATACCAGCAGCTTAGCCAAGAAGATGGCTTTGGCCACTATGTTGCAAGATATGATGCTGCAGTGAAGTTTGTTGATTCTGCCTTGGAAAAGTTTTGGAAAAAGCTTGCGTCATTAGGTTTGGAGAAAAAAACGGATTTGGTTTTCATATCAGACCATGGCGAGGCAATGGGCGAACATGGCTGGTTTTTTTGCCACGGCATAGACCTGTATGAGGAAAGCATAAGGGTCCCGTTGGTGGTTAGGTCAGGAAAAGTTGGAAAAGGCCGAAGAAATGATTTGGCAAGCCTTTTGGATATCGGGCCTACAATTCTTGACTTGTTTGGCTTGGAAAAGCCTGTTGAGATGCAGGGAGAAAGCCTTTTGAAGCCAATTAAAAGAAAGGAATTGTTTTTTGAAATGGATTCAGACATTCATTCAAAGATCCTTAACACTGTAAAGAGCTGCGTAAGAACAGAGGAATGGAAATTCATTGAAACCGAGACCAAAAAGGCTGAAGGTGGAAGTGCTGTGAGGTCAGCTGGCCGTGTTTTGGCAGGGACAAGAAAAGGCGGCCTTTCTTTGATTAAAAGCTCGTTCAGGAAAGCAAGGCAGCTTGTTCCAATGATGCTCAAGCCAGGGTTTTCGGAAGAGCTCTATGATTTGAGCTGGGACCATGGAGAGAAATGCAACCTTGCAAAAAAGGAAAAAAACCTTGCAAACGGAATGAAAAAGAGGCTTG
Source organism: uncultured archaeon (assembly GCA_964569815.1). Classification (GTDB taxonomy): domain Archaea; phylum Iainarchaeota; class Iainarchaeia; order Iainarchaeales; genus CAZMUN01. The sequence continues at coordinate 29,651 of CAZMUN010000007.1, read as the reverse complement.
AGGCCTGGAAGCAGAAGCAAAGGGCCTTTCTTGAAAAGTTTGGGGAAAGCGAAAAGGTTAAGCCAAGCAAGCAAATGATGCAGCGGTTAAGGAAGCTGGGGTATTTTGAATGATTTTTGGGGGCAGGCATAGGAGGAGCTTGGTTTAAATGAAGGCAAGTGTTGTTATTGCAGCATACAACGCAGAGAAGACTATTGGCGCTTGTTTGAAGAGTATTGTTTCGCAGAAGCCTGGCTTTGATTTTGAAATAGTTGTTGTGGACGATGGCTCAAAAGATGGCACAGTCAAAATAGCAAAATCTTTTCCAAAGACGCGGGTAATGGAACAGAGCCATGCAGGCCCTGCTGTTGGAAGAAACCGCGGCGCAAAGTCCGCCAAAGGCGAAATAGTTGTTTTCACCGACTCCGACTGTGTTTTGGGCCAAAACTGGTTAAGGGAGATGGTGAAACCATTTGAGGCCAGCAACATAGCAGGCGTGCAGGGAACTTACAGGACAAGGCAACGCAAACCAATTGCAAGGCTTGTGCAGTTGGAGATTGAAAAAAACCACGAGAAGATGGCCAAAGAACAGTCCATTGACATAATGGCCACATACAGTGCCGCTTACAAGAGAAGCATTTTTTTGGAGCTCCATGGCTTTGACACAAGCTTTCCGATTGCTTCAGGAGAGGACACTGACTTCAGCTTCAGGGTAAATGAAGCAGGCCACAAAATGGTTTTCAACCCAAGGGCCATTGTTTTCCACAGGCATCCAAGCAGCTTGAAGCAGTACCTCAGGGTAAAGTTTTTCCGCGCCTACTGGCGAACCAAGGTCTACAAAAGGCATAAGGCCAAGATGGCAAAGGACAGTTACACAAGCCAGATGGTTAAACTGCAAACTGTTTTGTTCTACTTGCTTGTTTTGGCAGGATTGGGTTCGCCTTTTTCGGTTTTTAGTTCAGCCGCTTTTGCAGGAATTTTTGCTGCGTTGGTGCTGACAACAGTTCCTTTTGCTGCTTGGGCTTGGAAGAAAGACAAAATGGTTACGTTGATGTTCCCATTCGTTGGCCTGCTTAGGACTGTTGTGTTTGGCTTTGGTTTGGCTGCCGGCACTTTGAGGGAGCTGTTTGGGAGATGACTTCTGTTGTGCAGGTCAGCCACAGGTTTTGGCCTTGTTTGGGCGGCGTAGAAAGCCATGTTAAGCAGCTTTCTCAAAACCTTGAGAAAAGGGGGCATTGCGTGAGGGTTGTCTGCTTGGACAAGTGTCCGAACAGCCAAAAGAAGCTTTCAAAGCAGGAAAATGTTTCCGGAATAGAGGTTTTAAGGCTTGGCTTTTTGGACTTGGGTTTTTACAGGCTTGCGCCTGCTGTTTTGTGGAAGCTTGGTAAAGCAAAAATAGCCCATGTCCATGGACTTGGCTTTTTTTCAGACTTTCTTGCAGTCAAAAAAATTGTTCACAGGAAAAAGCTAGTGCTAAGCACCCATGGAGCGGTTTTTCACACCTCTTCCATGGGCTTTTTGAAAAAGCTTTACTTTTTTGGCTGGTGCAGGCTTGCTTTGAGGGCTTTTGACAAGGTCGTTGCAGTGAGCAAGGCCGACTACGAGCTTTTCAGGAAAATTGTTCCAAAGGAAAAGCTTGTTTTGATTGAAAACCCTATAGATGCAAAGCAAGGGCTTTTTTCAGGAAAGGAGCCAAACAGCTTTCTTTTTGTAGGAAGGCTGAGCAAAAACAAGGGCTTGTTTGAGTTGCTTGAAGCATTTGCTTTGGTGAAAGAAACCAGCCCAGAATTTGTTTTGAGGATTGTGGGAAAGGGCTTTGATTTGGATGAAAAGCAGGTTGAAGAAAAGGCTGGTGAACTTGGCTTGGAAAAGCAGGTCCAGGTTTTGGGCCAGGTTTCAGACAAAGAGCTTGCCAAAGAGTATGAAAAAAAAGAGTTTTTTGTAAGCGCTTCCCGCTACGAGGGCTTTGGAATCACGGCCTTGGAGGCCATGGGTTCAGGCCTTATCCCGGTTTTGAACAGCATTCCTACATTCAGGGGCTTTGTTGAGACAGGGAACGCAGGGTTTTTGGCAGATTTTTCATCCAAGGAAAAGGCTGCTGAAACCATTTTGAAGGCAATGTCTTTGTCAAAAAAAGAAAAGAGGGATATTTCGAAAAAGGCTTTGGCTTTTTCAAGGCTTTTTTCATGGGAGAAGAACATCAGCAAGTTTGAAAGCCTTTATCAAGAATTGTTAGTACAAAACTGAATTGGAAAGCTTAAAAAAGGGTTTTTAGAAAAATAATTAACAGGTTAAAGGGGTTAAAAAAATGGCTTCAGGCAAGGATTTTTGGCAAGGAAAAAGAGTCTTGGTTACAGGCGCAGGCGGTTTTATCGGAAGCCATTTGACTGAAAAGCTTGTCGAGCTTGGCGCAGACGTAAGCGTTTTCGTAAAAGGCGACAGCCAGAACACTTTCAGAAAAAGCCGCCTTCACAACCTTGATGCCGTTCAGGACCAGCTCAAAGAAGTCATTAAGGGAAATATTGGAAGCGATGACTGCAAGGCCCAGATAAAGGAAAACAGCCCAGAAATAATTTTTCACCTTGCAGCAGAGGCATATGTTCCTTTTTCTTTTGACCACCCAATCGAGACCCTTGAAACCAACTTGATTGGAACCCTAAATGTTTTGCATGCTGCAATGGACTTGAAAGACTTAAAGCAGGTTGTCTGCACAAGCAGCAGCGAAGTCTATGGAACAGCCATAAAGGACAGAATAGATGAAGAGCATCCTTTGAATCCAACCTCGCCTTACGCTGCCTCAAAGGCTGCTGCCGACCGATACTGCTACAGCTATTGGAAGACATATGGCCTGCCGATTGCAATAATAAGGCCGTTTAACTGCTATGGCCCAAGGCACACCTATGATGTTATACCAAAGTTCATCCAGCTTGCTTTGGAGAGCAAGCCGTTGACAGTTTACGGTTCCGGAAAGCAAAGCCGCGACTTCACATATGTGTCTGATACAGTAGAAGGGTTTTTGTGCATGGGAAGCAGAAAGGAGGCAATAGGCCAGGCAGTTAATTTTGGCAACGGCAAAGACTACAGCATAAACCATCTTGCGGAGATGGTGAAAAAGCTGAGTGAAAGCAGTTCAGAGATAGTGCATGTTGATGAACGCAAGGCAGAGGTAAAAAGGCTTATTTGCGACAATTCTTTGGCCAAAAAGCTTTTTGGCTGGGAGCCTCGCGTTTCATTGGAAGAAGGGATTAGAAGGAATATTGAATGGGAGAAGCAGCAATCCACAAAACGGCAGTAATTGACCCAGGCGCAAAAGTCGGTGCTGGCACCAAAGCATGGGCTTTTGTGCAGGTTGGCGCAAACGCTGTCATAGGCGAAAACTGTGTTTTGGGAAACGGCTGCTACATTGACCGAAACGCAAAAGTCGGGAACAATGTCAAAGTGATGAACAAGGCCCAGGTTTTTCGGGGCTGTGAAATAGGCAACGATGTTTTTATTGGGCCTGGTGCAGTGATTGCAAACGACCGAAAGCCAAAAGTCGATGAAGAGCGAAAGTTTTCAGGCTACGAGTGGAAGATTGGAAACAGTGTTTCAATCGGGGCGAATGCAACCATTTTGCCTGATGTCGACATAGGCGAGTATGCATTGATTGGAGCAGGCGCTGTTGTAACGAAAGATGTCCCCAGACACGGCCTTGTATACGGAAACCCTGCAAGGCTGAAAGGCTTTGTATGCAAGTGCGGTGCAAGGGTAACGCTTTTGAGCAAAGACGGCGAAAAGGCCATAATGCAATGCCCTGAATGCAAGAAAGGCCTTCAGGTTCCAATAGACCTTTTTAACCAGATTAGAGAGTAAAGCGATTTTTATGGACTTGGAAAGCTTTGAAAAGGCTAGCAGCTGGATTGCTGATTCAGGAATCCAAAATAAAGAAGGAGCATTTCATGCCTGGCTTGACCTCAAAAAAGGGAAGAATTCATTTGAATACAGTGAAATAACTGGCTATGGCATAAGCACACTGGCATTTTTGAACAGCGTAAAAAACAATCCAGGGCTTGTTGGAAAGGCATGCAGGGCGTCTGAATGGCTTTGGAAGAACGCGGTAACTCAAGAGGGAGCGGTGCTTGCAAGAAACTACTTGCCTTGGGAGAACCCAGACCCACGGTTTTCTTTTGAGGGGGAAAACTGCTTTTCGTTTGATGCAGGAATGGTCTTGAATGGCCTGATGAACCTTTACAGGCAGGAAAAAAATGAAAAAACCCTGAAGTCGGGTTCAAGAATTGGAAATTATTTGCTTGAAAGGATTGAAAACGGGAAAATGGCTGCTGTTTACAACTTGAAAACAGGCAATGTTTTGGATAACGAAGAGAAATGGAGCTGGCAGCCTGGCTCATACCATGCAAAGGCTTCAATCGGGCTGATTAAGCTTGCAACTGAAAAAGGGGAAAAGTTCAGGGAAGCAGGCCTTTCTCTGTGTGATTACGCTATCAAGAGGCAGCGGCAGTCAGGCCGTTTTGTAACCAATTCAGGAAACGGAAGCACACATTTGCATCCCCATTGCTACAGTGCAGAAGGGCTTTTGTTTGCAGGCCTTAGCCAGGAAGAGGCTGGTTACATTGATGCAGCAGAGAAAGCAGTGGCCTGGGCTTTTGAAAACCAGGTGGAGAATGGCGGCATAAATGCGTTTTTTGACGGCAGCTGGAACCAGAGCCAGAGAAGCGATGTCTTGGCCCAGTCCCTGAGGCTTGCTGCAGCCCTCAAGGCCAATGAAAGGCTTCAAAGCCTTGAACCTGAAAAATTAGAATCTCTTGAAAAAAGGCTTTTGGGCTTTCAGCATGAATCAGGCGGGTTTCTTTACGGAACTGAAACAGAGATGTCTTCAAGGCCGTGCGTGAATGCATGGTGCACCATGTTTGCATTGCAATCGCTGCACTGGTTTAATGCCGGAGAAATAGATTTTGGGCTCGTGATATGATGCAGGGCAAAACTTTGGTTGTTTTGGGAACAAGGCCAGAAATCATAAAGCTGGCGCCTGTTTTAAAAGAGCTTGAAAAAAGAGATGCTGATTTTGTTACAGTTCACAGCGGGCAGCATTACAGCTACGAGCTTGACAGGATTTTTTTTGAGCAGCTTGGCCTGAAAAAGCCTGACCAGAGGCTTGATGTTAAGAGCTCTGCGCCATATAAGCAGGGGCAGCATACAGGCAGGATGATGGAAAAGCTGGAAGAGCTTTTTTTAAGGGAAAAGCCTGCCAATGTTGTTGCCGAAGGCGATACAAACACTGTGCTGGCTGCTGCTCTGGTCAGCGCAAAAATCGGCACCGTTAGGCAGCTTGTGGATTTTGCGCCAAGGTTTGGCCATGTCGAAGCAGGGCTTCGCTCCTATGATAAAAGCATGCCGGAAGAAATGAACCGGGTTCTGGCAGACCATCTGTCGGATTTGCTTTTTGCGCCGACAGAAACATCCAAAAGGAATGCTTTGGAGGAAAATATTCCAGAGGAGAAAATTTTTGTAACAGGAAACACTGTTGTTGATGCGCTGAAAATGGTTGATTCCGAGATAGAGAAAAGCCCTGCAATGGAAAACCTTTCTTTGGAGAGGAAAAAGTTTGCGCTTCTCACAGTCCATAGGCAGGAGAATGCAGATGTCAAGGAAAGGCTTAGGGAAATTCTTGCAGGCGTGAGCGATTTTGGCAGGAAAACAGGCCTGGAGGTTGTTTGGCCTGTCCACCCAAGGGCTGAAAAAATGCTGAAATACTTCAAAGTAAAGGTCCCAAAAAACATTAAGGCTGTAAAGCCACAGGGCTTTTTTGAATTCCTTCAGCTTGAAAAAAACGCTGTTCTGGCCTTGACTGACAGCGGCGGCGTTCAGGAAGAAACATGTGTTTTGGGAACGCCTTGTGTTACTTTGCGGGATAATACTGAAAGGCCTGAAACGGTGGAAATAGGCGCCAATGCGATTGCCGGCTGGAAGAGGGAAAGCGTTTTGGAAAACGCTTTGAAAATGCTTGAAAACAGGAAAAAGTGGAAGCAGCCTTTCGGCAGCGGAAATGCCGGCCGGAAGATAGTGGATATTTTGTTTAAATAGGTGTTTTGTTGGAAAAAAAGAGGCTTCTTTACGGGGCGTCGCCGAGCGCCTTCAAAAGCAAGGGCGGCGGCGAAGTGCTTTTGTTAAAAAGTAAGCAGTACCTCGAAGAGATGGGTTTTTGCATTGAAGTCTTTGATGGCAGCCAGTCTTTTGGGGAATTTGATTTGTTTCACAACTTCAACGTGCACCGCGATTGCTTTAACCAGCTTAAGAAGGCAAAAGAATCAGACTTGGCTGTTGTGGTGTCGCCTGTTTACTGGCCAAGCCTGAAACATGCAATTAAATGGAACCAGGGTTTTGGCAAGAAAACAAAGCTTATTGCGGTAGAGCTTTTGAACAAGCTGGACTTTTTTGGGCTTACAAAGGTAAAGAAAATGCTGGATTTGGCTGATGTGATTACGCCAAGCAGCCTTGCAGAGGCTGCAATCATTGAAAAGATGTTTAAAATCAGGCCAGAAAAGATTTCACTTATACATAATGGTGTTGATGTCCGCTTCCAAACTGCGGCACCGGATGCATTTGTAAAAAAGTCCGGGCTGAAAGACTTTGTTTTGTATGTTGGCAGAATTGAAGAAAGGAAAAATGTGCTTTCACTTATCAAAGCAATGAATGGCATTGAAGAAAAGCTTGTTGTCGTCGGCGATGTCAAAAGGGGAAGTGAGGCATATGCTGCAAGGTGCAGGAAAGAGGCCGGCAAAAACGTGGTTTTTTTGCCAGGGCTTGACCATGAAAGCGGTCTGCTTGAATCCGCTTACGCTGCCTGCAAAGTTTTTGCCTTGCCAAGCTGGTATGAGACGCCGGGCTTGGCTGCTTTGGAGGCAGGGCTTGCAGGAGCAAACGTTGTCGTAACCAGGGAAGGCTGCACCAAAGAATACTTTTCAGGCTTTGCCTCTTACGCCAACCCTGAGAGCATAGAAGACATTAGGGAGAAACTGGAAATGGAACTGGAAAAGCCAAAAGGCTTGGGCCTTAAAAGGCATATTTTGCAGAACTTTCTCTGGAAAAGCACTGCAGAGGAAACAAAAGCAGCCTATGAAAAAGCTTTGCAGGTGAAATAGCATGGCAAACTACCTTGCTGCGGTTTCAAGCCGGGCAGAAATAGGTTTTGTTGAAAGCTTTGCCAAAAGGCTTTCGGAAGATGACAGGCTGGTTGTTTTGTACTATCCAAGGCTTTCCGGGTCTGTGAAAGAAGCCAAAAATGTTTTTTCCAAAACATGGCGCCAGTACCTTAGCGAAAAAGAGCTAAAGGAAATTGAGGAAAAAACCCTTTTCTTTGTAAAAAACTGGTACAGGCTTGATAAAGGATTTGAAAAAGCCCTTTTTTACAGCGGCATACAGCTTGGAAAACTGCCTTTGGCCGAGGTTGACGTATTTTTTCGGGAAACAATCGGTTTTGCAAAAGCCCTGGAAAACGCTCTTGTAAAGGAAAAGCCGGAAAAAGTAATTTGCGGAAAAAGGAGCATTGCAGGACTTTGCGTGAAAGAGGTTTCAAAAAAGTGCGGGGCAAAGAATTTCTTGTTTTCTGATTTGCCAAAAGAAAAGATGTACAGAAAACATGCAAATGTCTCTTCTTACAAATTCAAAGAAACCCTGAGAAGAATTCCAAAGCTGGTTTCCCTGGCCGCCAAAGGCTTTGGAAAAAACAAGAACACGGTTTTTGTCAGAAGCCGCGGTTATTTGGATGCATTGGTTGATGGAATGGAAAAGGATCCAGAAATAGATGTTTTTCCTCTGGATGATGCCCTGCTTTTGGAAAACCTGAAGCCATTGGGCCTTTTTTCTATGAAGGCCAAAAAAAAGAGGGCGAGGGCCAAATACGAAAAGCTTTTGCGGAATTATGCAAAAAGCCCTGGATTCAGAAAGGAAATGCAATTTGAGGGGATTTTTTTGGGCGAATTGTTTTGGTTCAAGCTGCAGCAGTTTGCTGAACTCCAATTGCCTGAATTCGAGTTTCTTGCGGATTACCTGCAGGAGATGATTGAAAAGCGCAAGCCGAAAGCAGTTGTATTATGGAATGAGTCAACTCCTTTTGAAAAAATTTGCGCCATTGCCTCTAAAAACAAGGGCATTGGCACATTGGTTGTACAGCACGGCGTAATAATTCCCAAAAAGCATGCAAAGGAGTACATGCGTGGCTATGTTCCGGTTGCGGCAGACAGGATTGCAGTATGGGGGCCATTGCCAAAAAAAATTTTGGAAGAGGCCAAAGTTCCGGCACAAAAAATCGTTTTAACTGGCTTTCCAAAATTTGATTTGCTGCATAAGAAACGCTTCAAGCCTGAAGAGTTAAGGAATGCGTTGGGTTTGGGTAAGGAAAAGATGGTTGTTTTGGCTACGCAGCCTTTTATGGATTCCCCTACTGCCCAGAGCATGGTAAAACAGGCTTCAGTGGCCTGCAGAAAGCTTGGATGCAGGCTTGTGGTAAAAGTGCATCCTGCAGAAGGCAAAGGAAAATATGAGGCAATAGTAAAAGGCCTTGGCTCTGATGCCATTGTATTGCAGAACTCAGAATTGTACGAGTTGCTTAAGGCTTCAGATGCCTTGATCGTCCACAGTTCAACGATTGGAATTGAAGCAATGCTTTTGGGAACGCCTGTAATCTTTTTTGAGGAAAAGCCAGGCCCAAAAAGCCTTTTTGCTTCAATTGGCTGCGTGCCAAAAGCCAGAAACCAGGAACAGCTTCTTGCTGCACTTGATACCGCTCTTGGCCGGAAAAGCAAAAAGCTTCAGGCAGAGATTGAAGCCTTTGCAAAGGAGATAGACTACTTGCGGGATGGAAAGGCAACTTCTCGCGTCATTGAATTGGTTAAAGGCCTTATGAGATAAGCCTTTTTTTGGTTTTTTCAGAAACAGATATCCCGTGAATTTGTTTCAGCTGCTTCAAGCCTTTTCTCACTTTTTTTGGGTTTGCGGTAAGGCTTTTTTTGTGCCTGAAGTAATAGTAAAAGGTGTTTGGAACATAGGTGCCGGAAAATTCTTTCAAAAGCCTTAGAAGCAAGTCGTATTCGCAGAAGAAAAGCCTTGGGTTGTACATTTTTTTTCCAACCTTTTTTACGGCTTGCTTTTTGAACATTATGCCGCAGGCAATTGTCTTGAAGACATCAAAGTTTTTCAAGGAAACCCTTTTTCTTCGGCCGTTTCTTACATGAATGATGTCACAGTAGGCAAAGCCTGAATTTTTTTTTCTTTTCAGGGCTTTCAGCATTTCTTTCAGCGTGTTTTTTTCAATTCTGTCATCGGCATCCAGTTTTATTATGTAACGGCCTTTTGCCCTCTCAAAGTTGGCGTTGTTTGCGGAATAGGCGCCCTGGTTTTTTTGCCATCTTGCATCTGCCTGGTTACGGTATTTTGCAAGGATTTCCCAACTTTTGTCTGTGCTGCCGTCATCTATTACCAGGATTTCATACAGGGTTTTGTCAAGAGTCTGGTTTAAAGCGCTTTCCAGGGCCCTTTCAAGTGTTTTTGCATAGTTGTAGGTGTTCATGAGAACGCTTACAGCCGGCTTTCGTTCCGGAACGTTTTTGAAGAGCGCTCTTTTTTTGTCAAAAAGTGAAACCAGGCTGGCGGCATTTAGTTTTGGAAAAATTTTCTTTTTTGCAAGAGATCTCATCAGTTTTAAGTCCTGCTTTCTGTCAACAGTTAGCTTTAAGCCAGCCCTGTAGAGCTCTTTGCCTTTTTCAAGCATCGCGGTTTTGAATTTTTTTGGGTTTTCCCTTATGAAAAGCGTTACATGCTCCCTGTGCCTGCTGCTTTTTGTGGAGCGGCTTGATTTTTTCAGCGCCTTCAGTGAAACTATCTCAAAGTCAAGGCCTTCTGGTAAAACACCTACTGCTGTAGTGTAATCGTTTCCCTCTTCGAGGTGCTGTTTTAGCGCAAGTTCTATGAAGCTTGAGTCAATCAGGGGGGAATCGCCGCATACCCTTACAATGTCTGTCAAGCCAGATGCTTCTGCTGCTTCAATTGTCCTTTTCAGAACGTTTTTTTCCGGGCCTGAAAACCATTCTATGCCAAGTTCTTGCGCCATTTTCGGCAGGGGGTTGTCTTCTTTTGTTTCCGGCACAGCCAGAACCACTTTTTCTGGAGAGCAGGCCTTTTTTAGCCTTTGGATGACGTGCTCTGTCAAGGTTTTTCCTGAAACCTTTGCAAAGGCTTTTTTTGGCAGCCTTGTGCTTCCAGCCCTTGCCTGAATTATTACACCAGGCCTCGGCCCCTGTATGTCTGCCCATTGTATTGGTTTCCCTGGCTGAATTCCTTTGGCTGACTTTTTTCCCGTTATTTCCGGAAAGAATTTTGGTTCAAGGCCTCTTTTGAGCTTTCCAGGCCTCAGTATTCTAATGTTTGCTTTTGAAAATAATTGGCCTTTCTTTATTGCCTTGGTTGAGATAATGGTTTGGAAGGCAAAATCCCTCAAGTATTTTTCAGAGCCAGATGTTTTGATTTTGGGCTTTCCAAGAAGTTTTTTTTCAACAACAACTTTTTTGCCGTTTTTTAGCCTGTTTTCCGCCTCCCTTATCTTTTCAACCATTTGCTTTAGCTGTTTTGGTTCTAATGCAAAGAAGTGGTCTGGCCCAGGCATTTTTTTGTCCAGTGTGATGTGCTTTTCAATTATTTTTGCGCCTTTTGAAATCGCTGCAACCGGGGCCTTAAATGGGTGTATTGTGTGGTCACTGTATCCTGGCACTGTTTCTGGAAATTCTTTTGCAAGTGTTTCAAGAACGGCAAGGTTTGCATTTTTTGGCTTTGTCGGGTAGCCCAGATGGCAGTGCAACAGCGCGATGTCTTTGTTGTGTTTTTTTGCCGCCCAAAATGCAGCCCTTGCTTCTTTCAGGGTTGCGCCTCCAATGGATAAAAGCATTGGCTTTTTCTTTTTTGCAATATGCTCAATCAGGGGAATGTTTGTTAGCGCACTCGAACCTATTTTGAATGCTTTCAGGCCCAGGCTTTGAAGCCTGTCCGCTGAATCCTTGTCCCAGGCACTTGAAAGGAAATCTATTTCGTTTTGCTTGCATTCCTTCAAAAGGCCCTTATGCCATTTGTTTGGAATTTGAAAGCGCTTGTTGGCCTTGTAGATGTCATAGCTGTAGCTTTTTTTGCCTTTTTTCCATTTCAGTTTTCCGGCGTTTTCTGGGTAAAGGCTTTCTATCTTGAAGGACTGGAATTTTGCTGCATTGCATCCTGCTTCTGCCGCCGTTTGAATGAGCTTTTTTGCCGTTTTCAGAGAGTTGTTGTGGTTTACTCCGATTTCGGCAATGATGTAGCATGGGGAGCTTCCACCTACCTTTTTTTGGCCTATTTTGAAGTGCAAGCAGTTACCTTCTGTTCTTCTTTATTAATTCGGAAACTGTTTCTATTACGTAATCGGTTTGCTGTTCTGTCAGGCCTGGAAACAAGGGCAGTGAAATTATTCTTTCAAAGGTTTTTTCTGTTTCAGGGAACATTCCTTTCCTTAATCCAAATTCTTTTTGGTAGTAGGAATGGCAGTGTATTGGAATGAAGTTTACAGAGCAGCCTATTTTTGCCTTTTTGAGCTCTTCGATGAACTCGTTTCTTCCAATTTTCAGCTTTTCTGTTTCAAGCTGTACCACGTAAAGGTGCCAGCTGTGCTTCACGTCTTTTTTTACAAAGGGCGGGCTTATGCCCTCGAGTTCGGAAAAGGCCTTGCTGTATTTTTTGGCTGTTTTGGCCCGAATGTCAATGCTTTTGTCAAGCTTGTCTATTTGGGCCACGCCGATTGCTGCCAAAACATCGGACATGTTGTATTTGTAGCCAAGCTGGGTCACTTCATAGTACCATGAGCCTGTGCCCTTATAGCGTTTCCAGCCGTCTTTGTCTATTCCGCAGTAGCGAAGTTTCATCATTTGTTCAGCTGCTTCATCATCGTTTGTTACGGCTGCGCCGCCTTCGCCTGTTGTAATGTTTTTTATCGGGTAAAAGGAGTATGCTCCAAAGTCTCCTAACGTGCCTGCTTTCTGGCCCCTGTATTCAGCTCCCAGGGCATGGGCTGCGTCTTCTACCACCAAAAGGTTGTGGCCTTCAGCTATTTTGTTGACTGCGCCCATGTCACAGGGCTGGCCTGCGTAATGCATTGGCATTATTGCCTTGGTTTTTCCTGAAACCTTTTCAGTTATTTTTTCTGCATCAACGTTTCCTGTTTTTGGCTTTATGTCTGCAAAAACAGGTTTTGCGCCTGCATAGCTTATGACATTTACTGCAGAGCAGAAGGTTGAAGGCGTTGTTATCACTTCATCACCCTTTTTCAGACCCGAAGCTAAAAGAGATATATGCAGTGCAGCAGTGCAGCTGTCAACTGTTACAGCATGCTTTACCTTGTTGTATTTTGCAAGCTTTTCCTCAAAGAGCTTTACCTTTGGGCCGGTTGTAAGCCAGCCGCTTTTCAGGGTTTCTGTTACCTCCTTGATTTCCTCTTCCCCAATCCAGGGCTTGCAGAACGGAACCTCAATATTTTTTTCGGCCATTTCAAATGCTCCTCATCTTTTTTGCAGGAATGCCTGCCCAAAGCTCGTTGCCAGGCACAGATTCCTTGACAAGGCTTAGTGCACCTATCACTGCATTCAGGCCTATGGTAACTCCAGGGAGTATGACGCAGTTTGCGCCAACTTTTGCATTCTCTTTTATTGTAATCGGCCCTTCTTTGCCGCCGTCCACTGTGCTGTGTGAAACAATGCTGCAGTTGCATGCAATGTCTGCGTTGTCTTCGATTGTTATTCCGTGGGCGCAGTCCAGCTTTGTAAATGCCCCAATTTTTACTTTTTTCCCAAGCTTAAGGTTTTCAGGGTAGCGGGCCTGCCAGCCGAACTGCGTAAAGCCCCATTTGTCGAACTTTGGCTTTTCCCAAGACATTTTGATCACTCCGAGTAAAGCTCTGGCCTGTCTTTTATTGCAAGGGCCACCTCTTTGAGGCCTTTTTCAACAGGCATTTTGGCCTTGAAGCCAAGGAGCTTTTCTGATTTTGTGGTGTCAGCCTGGCGCCTTGAGACAATGACCTCCCTTTCCCTGAAAATTGGCTTGACATCTACTCCAAGTGCATTGATGAGTATTTCTGCAAGCTGCTTTATGGTTGTGGATTTTCCTGTGCCTACATTGAAGAAGTCATTGCAGTGCTTTGATTCCATTGCACATATGTTCGCTTGGACTACGTCGCTTACATGCGTAAAGTCCATGCTTTGGTCGCCCTTGCCATCTATTGCAGGGGGTTCACCATTAAGGATTCTTTTAATGAAATGTATTATGACAGTTGTGTAATAGCCGTGCATTGCCTGCCTTTCACCATATACGTTGAAATAGCGCAGGCCGTTGTATTCCAGGCCGCGAGTTCCGAGGAATTTGAGCAGCTTTTCGCCCATGAGCTTTGCCGCCCCATATGGCTCAACTATGTTGAACTCGCTTTCTTCGCCCATGGGCAGCTTTTTTGGGTCTCCATAAACAGAAGAGGAAGAGGAATAGATTACTCTTTTGGCTTTGTGCTCCAAAGCAGACCTGAATATGTTGTAGCTTCCCTTGACGTTGACGTCAATGCATTCCTCAGGGCTGTTCATGCTTTCAGTTATCTGGATTGCAGCCATATGGAAGACGTAGTCAATTCCTTTCATGGCCCTGTCAACCGTGTCCCGATACCTTATGTCGCCTTCAATAAATTCAACTTTTCCCTGGCCTATTAGGTGTTGAATGCTTTGCTTTTTTCCTTTTACAAGGCTGTCCAAAACCTTTACCTTAAAGCCTTTTCTGCAGAGCTCTTCAACCAAATGGCTTCCGATAAAGCCTGCTCCGCCTGTAACCAAAGCTGTTGCCATTTTATTCGCCTCCTATTTCGCAAACCGGTGCCAAATTCCTTTTATGTTCCGAAACCTTGATCATTTTTTTGACTTTCTCCAGCTTTTCCGGTTCAATGCCTTGTGTTTCGCCTTTCTCTATTTTTCCAAGGATTGAGTCAGCTTCCTCATAGCTCAGGCCCATTTCCCCTTCATCGGTTTGGCCGTGCCAGAGGCCTGCACTTGGCGGCTTTTCAATTATTTCGCTGGGAACGCCCAAATGCCTTGCCAGTGCCCTCACGTCTTTTTTGTAAAGGCAGCTTATTGGCAGGAGGTCTACTCCGCCATCGCCGAATTTTGTAAAGTAGCCTAACATTGATTCTGTTTTGTTGTCTGTTCCCACAACCAAATAATTGAGCTTGTTTGCAAAGTAATACAAGGTGGCCATTCTCAGCCTTGGCTTTATGTTTGCAACTGCAAGTTTTTCTTTGCCCTGCAAATCAGATGAATTGCTTTTCAAATCAGTTAAAAGGGCTTCGAAGGCTTTTCCAAGGTCCACTGTTTTGAATGGGATGCCTATTTTTTCTGCAAGCATTTTGGCGTGCTCTGCATCCTGTGAAGGGCTTCCGCAGGGCATTACAAGGCCAAGGCAGTTTTCTGGCGCGGCCTTTCTGCAAAGGCTTGCAACAACACTGCTGTCTACGCCGCCTGACAAGCCAACTATTAGGCCTTTTGCGTTTGCTGCTTTTGCCTGCTCTTGCAGCCAGTTAACTATTTGGTTCTCTGTTTTGTGCATGTTCATTTCAGCCATTGCCTCCTTTCAACTTGCTGCAATTTCATTCCATCCATCCTGCGTCGCCTGCCTCATGGTATTCGATTGCGCTTGGAAACTTGAGGTCGCGCCATGCGCCCATATTGTCTAAAATGAGGCGGCAGTTTTCCAAATTTTCCAAAACCTTGCTTTCGTTTGTGTACCTGTACTGCATGTGGTTTGCTACAATGAGAATTGTGTCAAATTCTTTTAGCCCAGAGGGAAACTTGAAGGAGCCTAGGCCTGTTATTTCCTTGAGTTCCTTTTCGCTGTAATAGGGGTCCTGTATTTTTGCTTCAATGCCTTTTTCCTTGAGCTTTTTTGCGATTGCGATTGCCGGGCTTAGCACATGGACTTTTAGGTCGCCCATGTATGCTATTCCAAGTATGCCGACTTTTTTGCTGCCTCTTTTTGCAAGGCTTTCAACAACTTTTTCAGGCTGCGAGAAATCGGTTTTGAGGGATTCTTCCAAAAGGCTTAATGCCTGTGGGTTTTCCGCGCCCTCCAAAACATATTGGGGTGCGAGCGGAATGCAGTAGCCTCCTGTTCCAAAGCTTGGATGGTATGTGTTTCCATTTATGGAAACGCAACCGTTTCGTTCTATTATCAAAGTGTGGTTTTTGTCAAGGGCCGGGCAGTATACAAAGCCTGTAAATCGCTGCTTGTATAATTGTGGCCCAAATGTATGGCCTTTGAAAGCCCTTCTAAGGGGGGATAACTCGTGGTTCTCTAAGGGAGCCAGAGTAATTTTGAAAAGGCTTTTTTGTTTTCCTATTTTTACGTGGTATCCTAATTTTAAGGCAATTTCTGTTAAATCGTCTTTCAGCTGTTTTGAAGCGGTCGTGTACTTGTACTGCTTGCCTTGCCGCGAACCATCGCCTTTCATTAGGGAATCAAAAAGGTGGTTCAGGTATTTTGTGGAAAGTTTTAGAACTTCTTTTGGAATTCTTTTTGTATGGGAGTTTCGGCCTATGTTTTTTTCCAAATAATCAAATAGGGCTTTATTCGAAACCCTTATCCTGCCTTTTCTTTGTTCGACTCTGTGATTAGGGTTGAAACCTAAGTCCTCAAATAGCTCAAAAATTTCATCGTGGTACTTTCCTTTCTCTTGGTAGATTGCGACCTCATAATTTCCTGTGCCTTTTTTGTGGTAAAGAGAGCCCTCTGCGGTAAACCAGCCCAAAAGCGAGAGCCATTTTTCGGCATTCTTGTTTTTAAGAAAGTTTGGGGCCTCAAAATTGCCTGTGCCTTTCCAGTTCACTTTGCTTATCAGCCTGACCTTTCTGTATGAGAGCGCTTCTTCTGCCTTGATGAATTTGACCTTGCCAGGACTGTTGTATACTTGTAGGGGGAGATTGTGGTTTGGGGTTATCAAGAAATCAACACCGTAACGCTTTTTGCAGCCTCTAACCATTTTGCCGTCAAAGGCGCCGCAATAAATCTTTTCAGCTGTAGCAAGCTCCAGGTTTTTGGTTTTGGGGTTAACAGACCAGATCCTGTCTCCTTCCCTGATTTCATCAACCTTAACAAAGCCTTCATTTGTAAGTATTGAGGTATCCGGCGAATAGCAGCCGATATTCCATTTGGTTCCCACAAGCTTTAGGATTGAGGTCATGTCAAGGTCTGGGTAGGCTTGGCTTAACTGGTTTGCAAAGGTTATGTCAAGCTGCCTGTAAGCGTTTTCAATGCTTTTTACGATTGCAGCGTGCTTGTGGTCTTTTGCCTTTAGGACTGTGTCGCATATCAGGCTGAAAACGCTTTGCATCAGGTTGGTGGTTTCAGGTGTTGTGCCGCCTACAACACGTGGCAGCGTTTTAAGGGATTTGTCTGATGAGGTGAACCAGTCTCTTCTTGGGGCCACTCCAAGCAGAATTTCCTTTCCAGCCTTAAGGCCCTGTTTTTCGATTAGGGGCATTACAATTTTGTCTATTGCGTCAGGCGTAAGAGTGCTTTCAACCACAACCAACGGCGGTTCAGCCATTTTAAGGCTTTTTATTTCACAGATTTTTTGGATTACGTCTTTCAGTATTTCGTGGTAGGGCTTTCCGTCTTTTTCGGTGGGAATCGCAATCAAGTGGACTGCGATGTCGTCTTTTATGAGCTCTTTCCAGTCAGGGGTTGCCTTCATAAGGCCGGCTTTTGCCAGTGGAACTGTTTTGAAGCCAATCCAGGTGTCAAGGTTGGGTATTGTTGCCTGGCCGGTGTTCACGTCATCCAGACGGTGCTTTGACTTGTCTGTGCCAATGCATGAAACTCCTGCGCGGGCAAAGTAGGCCATGCTGCTGAAGCCAATGTATCCAAGGCCCCATATCCCGATTCTTTTTTCCCCTTTCCTCAACTGTTCCTTTAGACCCATTTCTCAAAAAGCCCTCCTTTATTTTTTGTAAAAAGCAGCCATAATAGACCTAGATGCGCGCTTTTTTATAAGGGTTTTGGTTCAATGCTTCCAAACCAGGGGTTTTTTATACTATTTTGGAGCATTTTATAGAATATGGGCAGAAAGGCCAAAAACCCCGAGGAAATGGTGTACTGCTTTTGTCCAAAATGCGGTGCAAGGCGTGAAAGGATCAAAGGCAGCTTCAATATCATTCGAAGGGGCTATGAAAGAAACGGGATTGCGCGCTTTTTTTGCCTTGAGTGCAAGACCTGGTTTAATGAAAAATCCGGCAAGTCCATGCCCTGGCTTAGCAGGAAATGACGGCATTTGTTTTTGTCTAACTTGGCAAAATGCGGCCTTTTTGGAGTAGTGCATTGTTGGAATGGTTTGGTTTTTTAAAGACTTTAACTGTGATTTGGTTATGCGTGTTGAGAAGGGCCTTGTTTCCATCATTATTTTGAACTGGAACGGGCTTGATTTTACTGAAGCCTGCTTGAATTCTTTGGAAAAGGAAACTGTTTACAGGCCTTTTGAGGTCATTGTTGTTGACAACGGAAGCAGTGCCCGGGAAAGAGGGGAATTGAAGAGGCTTTTCAAGGCTGGAAAGATTCAGCACCTTATTTTGAATGACCAGAACCGCGGTTTTTCCGGGGGAAACAACCAGGGAATGAAGGCAGCTGCAGGCGAGTTTTTGCTTCTTTTGAACAACGATGTCGAGGTCAAGAAAGGCTGGCTTAAGGCAATGGTTGAAGACTTGAAAAGCCATTCAGGTGTTGGAATCATTGGGCCAAGGATGATTGTTCCTGGTTCAGGCAGTGAAGAAGCTGACGGCGGCGGAGCTATTGACGATACTGGAGCGGCAAGGCCCTTAATCCATAAGAGCAGGGCCGAGGTTGAGGCAGTGGGCGGCGCTGCATTGCTTTTCAGGAGAAGCGTTTATGACACAATCGGCGGCCTGGAGGAAGGCTTTAACCCTATTTACTTTGAGGAGATGGATTTCTGCTGCAGGGCGAGGAAGGCCGGCTTTAAGATAGTGTATTTGCCTGAAAGCATCATAGTGCATTTTGAGGGCAAGGCCATGAAAAAGGCCCCAAGCAAGCGAACCTTTGTTACAATCAACAAGAACAGGCTGCGTTACACTTTGCTGCATTTTTCAAGGCTTGGAATCCTGAAAGCAATGTTTTGGGAGCTGGGCCGGTTTCTGAGAAGCTTTCTTTACCTGAAGCCGCACTGGCTGCTTTCAGCTTACTGGGTTACCTTGAAAAGCGTTCCCGAAATCAGGGAGAGAAGAAACAGGTATGCGAGAAGCGATTTCCGCGCCTGATGCTTTCAGAACGAAAGGGTTTTTTTTGGGCTTGCCTTAAATGAACCGCTTTATGAATGCTTTTGCTTTTTCAAGTTCAAGGCCGGATTTTGCCTCAAAGGCTTTCAGGACAAGGAGGTCTTCTTTCTGCAGGCCCTTGAAGGCAAGGAACAACAGGCCGTAGAATGCAAGGAATGAAAGCCCTAGGACTGAAAGTGTTATGAAGTCCAGTGGAAAGGGAATTGGGCCTATTTCTGGAATAGCCTGCTTTAGGAAAAAGAAGCCGGCTATTGCAACCAAAGCTGCTGCTGTCGGCTGCAGGTATGCTTTTTCGTAGGGGTGTATTTTTGTAAAAGAGTGCACTTCAAAAAGCGCGAGGGCGTTCCAGATTACGTATGTCAAAAGTGTTGCCAGCGCTGCTCCGATGATTGCTGCGCCCTGAAGCGCAAACAATGGAATGAGCCAAAGGTTTAGGAAAACGTTTGCTGTTGCTGAAATGGCTGAGTTGGCAAAAATGTGCTTGGTTTTCTTAATGCTTTGAAGCATTGGCCTTACCCCGCCGACAAATGCTATGACAAAGGTTGCAATTGAAAGGATTACCAGGGCGCCGGAACCCTGGGCGTAGGTTTCGCCAAACATCACCCAGAGGATTTCTTTTGAGAAAAGGATTGTGAACAAAAGCATTGGGAAAATGGCTGAAAAAGTCCATCTGGTAACCGTTTTGTAGGTTTGGCTCATTTCTTCGAATTTGTTTTGCGCATAGAGTCTTGTCACCACAGGCAGGAACAGTGTTCCAAATGCTGTCGGGGCAAGGATTAAGAGGTGTGCTGTCGGGTATGCCACGTTGTAGATTCCTGCGTCGTACGCTTTTGACAGCGAGCCGAGCATCAGGGTGTCGATTGAGCTCATAAGGATTTCAAAGAAGCCTACTGCAAGCAGGGGCCAGCTGTAGCTGAACAGTTCGCGGCCGTTTTCTTTGGACTTCAGGCCTTTTCCAAACAAGGGAAAAACCTTTTTTTGGATTAAGTAGAATGAGACAAGGCAGGCTATTCCATAGCTTGCTGCAAGCGCAACGCTTGCCCCAAAAAGCTTTAAGCCAAAGAAAAGCAGGGCTGCTGTTAAAGCGATTTTTGAAATGTTTTCAATTATGTTTCGCACATATATTTTGTATTCGATTTTTTTGAAGGCAACCGAGACCATCATAAAGTTTGAGGTCAAGACTGCAAAGGGTGCTGCTGCTGCCAGAATTTTTAGAACGGTTGCAAGGCCTGGCTCATTAAAGAAATTGATTGCAATGAAGTCTGAAAGCAAGAAAAGCGTTATGGCAACGACCGCTGAGGCAAGCAGCTGGGCTTTTATTGAAAAGACTATGGAACCGCGGGCCTTTTCCGGCTTGCCCTGGCTGTCGTAGATTGAAACATAGTGCATTATCCCCTGGTACAGGCCCAGGCCAGCAAAAACCATTGCAAGGCCGTTTAAGGCCACGCCGATTGAAAAAATCCCGTAGGGTTCAGGCCCTAAGCCGCGAGCTATGAGTGCACGGTAGAGGTATGCCAGTGCCTTGCTTACTATGAAGCCAAAGAGGTAGAAGCCAGCTCCTTTTGCTATTGTTGAAAGGTCTTTGCCCAAAAAAAACACGCCTTAATGCCCTTTTTTCCAGAAAAGAGTTAAAGCAAAAAAGGTATTTAAAGCCGCGCCAAAATCCATGGTGCAAAGCTCAAAAAATAAGGGTTTTAAATAAGAAATCCGTTGAATTCTGTTAATGGTTTAAGATGCCTAAAAAAAAGCTAGTTGTATTGATTCCGGCATTCAATGAAGAAAAAACGATTGCTGCTGTAATAAAGGCCATTCCAAGGCGCATTAAGGGCATTGGCCCTGTTAAGGTCTTGGTTGTCAACGATGGAAGCCTGGATAGGACAGTTGAAAGGGCGAGAAAGGCAGCTGCTGATAAAATTGTTTCACATCCCGTAAACAGGGGCCTTGGCCGTGCTTTCCAGTCAGGGATGGATGCAGCCCTTGAAATGGGTGCCAGCCTGATTGTGAACATTGATGCAGACGGCCAATTCAACCCAAAGGACATCGAGAAGCTCATCAAGCCTATTTTGCTTGGCAAGGCAGATGTGGTTACATGCTCTCGCTTTAAGGACCATTCTCTGCGCCCGAAAATGCCTTTGATAAAGTATTTGGGCAACAGGGCTTTCACCCGTGTCATAAATTTTTTTACTAGAAGCAGTTTTACTGACACGCAGTGCGGTTTCCGCGCCTACAGCAAGGAGGCAGCTTTGCGCTTAAACCTGTTTGCAAAGTTTACTTACACGCAGGAGGTCTTGATTGATTTGCTTGCAAAAGGCCTCCGAATTGGGGAAGTGGCTTGCAAGGTTCAGGGGGAGAGAAAAGGCCAGAGCCGAGTGGTAAAGCACTGGTGGGCTTATGGCATAAAGGCGTTGGTTATAGTTGTCAGGACTTTGCGTGACTATAAGCCGTTGCAGTTTTTTGGCAGCGCAGGGCTTGTCACTGGCGGCCTTGGAGTTCTTTACGGCCTTGTGTTGTGGTGGATTTCTGCAAGCCAGACAGTGGCCAACGTTCCTGTATGGCAGGTTATTCTTGCAATCCTTTTGATTCTGGCAGGACTTCTTTTGGTTGTGCTGGCTTTGGTTGCAGACATGCTTGACAGGCAGCGCCGCTTGCAGGAAGAAATTCTCTACAAGCTGAAGAAGAAGGAGATTTCTTAAGCGTTTGGTGGTTTTTGTGGCCAAAGCTGTTGCAAACCGGGATTTCAAGCCTGACAGCGCCGAAAAGGGAAGCCTTTACTTTTTTCTGGCGCGGGTTATTTTTTTTGTGACAGGATACCTGCTTTATTTTATTCTCGGCAGGTTTCTTTTAACGCCAGAGCAATTCGGTGCCTTTGGGGTTATTCTTGGCCTTATTGGATTGACGGACGTGGTTTTGATCCACGGCATTGTCAGGGCTGTAAGCAGGTTTGTTTCTGCGAGAAACGATTTGGCTGAAACAATCGAATACAAGGCCCTTAAGCTGCAGCTGGCTTTTTCTACCCTGATTTTTTTGGCATATTTTTTTGCCGCACCTTTTCTTGCCATTGCCTTCAACGACCCTGGAATGGTTTTGTTCATACAGGTTTCGGCTGTGAGCATTCTTTTGCACCCTGCATTCAGCGTGGTAAGGGGCTATCTAAACGGCCTAAGGCGCTTCAAGCTTGAAACGAGCCTGGCGTCCTTTTCCAGAATTATGAGGCTTGTGATGCCGGTGGCCTTTGTCCTGCTTGGATTTTCACTGCTTGGCGCTTTCATTGGTTTGGCTGTCGGCATGGCGGTATCGCTTCTTGTTGCAATAGCCTTTACAGGAATTCCAAAAAATTTGGCGGGCCAGGACTTTCCAAGCAAGGCATTAGCCTTTTTTGCGGTGCCGGTCATAGGGTTTTCTTTTGTGCAAAGCTTTTTGATGCAGGTTGACCTGTTTTTTGTAAAGGCCCTGCTTCCTGCTGCAGAGCTCGCAGGGCATTACACTGCTGCTGCCACTTTGGGCAGGCTTCCGAATGAAGTGATTGCAACCGTTACACTGGTTTTGTTCCCTGTCATGAGCGCGGCTGCATTTAAGAAAAGGCTCAAGAAGGCTGCTTTTTACGTTTCGCAGTCAATAAGGTATAGTGCAATTTTCGCAGTTCCAAGCGCAATAGCCCTTTCCTTAACGGCAGAGCAGGCCATTTCGCTTTTTTACGGGAAGAAATATGCTTTGGGCGCAGGGCCTTTGGGAATTCTAAGCATTGCATACCTTTTCTTCACTTTCTTCGTGCTTTCAACCACGCTGATTATCGCAAGCGGAAAGCCAAAAAAGGCACTTGCAATAGGCGTTATTGCCTTTGCAGTGGATGTTTTGCTCAATTTTTTGCTCGTTCCCTCAATGGGAATGGATGGCGCAGCAACGGCTTCAGCGGTTGCTTTTGGGCTGGGAGCATTAATGGCAGGACTTTCAGTTTCGTTGGAATACAAGACTTTTCCGTTCAAAGCCATTGCCAAATCGGGTCTGGCAACCGTTCCCGTTGCAGTTCTCTTGCAGATGTTTCCAATGAACGGCCTTGCACTGCTGGCAGAGTACGCTGCCCTGGGCCTGCTGTATTTGGGCTTGCTTTTCCTGCTCGGCGAAATAAGGAAGGAGGACATTGCGCTTGTGAAAAGCATGCTTGGTTAAAGAATTCGAGAGATGCACCAAATCGGTTTAAAAATACATAACAATATACATTTACATAGAACTATGTAATTGGTCGGATATGAGAACTACAATTCAATTAAGCGAATCTCTAAGGAAGAAGCTTAAGGTTATTTCTTCAGAGCGGGATGCGCCTTATGAGAGCACGATTGAAGATTTGATAGGGGTCTTTAATTCAGTTATTCCTTTCAAAACAGAAAACGAATTTTCCGAATGGTTTGAAAAGAATTTTGACAAATTGGGATTTAAAGAAATAGTCGAGAAAAGAAAAAGAAGCTCGCCTGATTTTACAATGAAAGATTTGAAAGGAAAAAAAGTCAACGTCGAGTTAGAACTAATAGGAAGGGATTTTGAAAGACACAAGCACAATCCAAAGTCAACTGACCTAATCGTATGTGTTTTTTCCGACAGTCAAATTGTAAGCGGGGTGCCTGTTCTCCCTATCCTTGATTTTCCAAAAGAGCCAGAAGAGGCAATAAAGAGAAAAAAAGGGGCATATACTACTGTTTCTATCCCAAGCCACCTTTATAAAAAAGTCGATTTATGGATCAAAGGAACCGGGTTCAGTTCAGCTTCTGATTTTGTAACCTTTGTCTTAAGAGACATCTCACTTGAAATCGAAGATAAGGAAAAGATTGCTAAATCTAAGAACAGGGTTATAAAAAAATTAAAGGCATTGGGATATTTGTGAAGTGGTTCTAATGGAGCATTTGGATGAGCTGGAAAGCAAGAGCATTTACGTTATAAGGGAAGCCTACAAGCAATACAAGAACATTGCAATGCTTTGGAGCATTGGAAAGGACTCAACTGCTTTGCTTTGGCTCTGCAGAAAGGCATTCTATGGAAAAATCCCCTTTCCTGTACAGCACCTTGACACAAGCTACAAGTTCAAGGAGATCTATGAATTTCGGGACAAATACGCAAAGGAATGGAACCTTAATCTTATGGTGGACCGCAATGAGGAAGCCATTGCCGCAGGAATGGGCAAGGAAAAAGGGGCTTTGGCCTGCTGCGGCGCGTTGAAAACACAGGCCTTGAAGCAGGCGATTGCAAAGCACGGCTACAGGGCTTTGCTTCTTGGAATAAGGCGTGACGAGCACGGCATTCGTGCAAAAGAGCGCTATTTTTCTCCCAGGAACATTGATTTCCAGTGGAACTACAAGGACCAGCCTCCTGAATTATGGGACCAGTACAAGAGCCAGCAGGCAGACGAACAGCATTTAAGGATCCACCCAATGCTGCACTGGACAGAATACGACATCTGGGCCTACACTTTGCGCGAGAAAATTCCCGTTGTCCCGCTTTATTTTGCAAAGAACGGCAAAAGGTATAGGAGCATTGGCTGCGAGCCGTGCTGCAAGCCAATTGACAGCAACGCTGATACAGTTGAAAAAATCGTTGAAGAGCTTGCTTCAACAAAGATTGCTGAAAGAAGCGGCCGCTCGCAGGACAAGGAGCAGGCATATATGATGCAAAAGCTTCGCTCCCTGGGTTACATGTAGGTGAAAAAATGCATTCAATGGAAACACATCTGAGAAGCGTGATAAAGGCAGTAAGCTGGCGTGTTATTGCCACGCTTACAACAATGGCCCTTGTGTTTGCTTTTACAGGAAAAGTGGAGCTTGCATTGGCTGTCGGCGGCATTGAAATGGCAGCAAAGCTTTTGTTTTACTACCTTCATGAAAGAAGCTGGAATGCAATCAAGTGGGGAAAAGCCCCGCAAAGGAGCTGAGGAAAATGGCTGGTTCAGGAAAGGAGCACATGAAAATTGTCATTGTAGGGCATGTTGACCACGGCAAAAGCACTTTGATTGGAAGGCTTTTTTATGACACAGGCAGCCTTCCTGAGGGCAAGATAGAGGAGCTTAAGAAAACCTGCGAGGCGATGGGCCGGCCCCTGGAGTTTGGATTTCTTATGGACAGCTTGGAGGAGGAACGAGACCAAGCCATTACGATTGATACCTCGCAAACCTTTTTCAAAACAGGCAAGCGCGACTACGTCATAATAGATGCGCCAGGCCACAAGGAATTCATAAAAAACATGATTACAGGGGCAAGCCTTGCAGAGGCCGCCATTTTGATTGTTGACGCCGAGGAAGGCGTGCAGGAGCAGACCAAAAGGCACGCCTATATTCTGAGTTTGCTTGGAATGGAACAGGTTATTGCTGTTTTGAACAAGATGGATTTGGTTGAGCACAAGCAGAAACGCTTTGAGGAAGTAAAAAAAGAGCTTGAAGGCTTTTTGGCAGGCATTAAAGTAAAGCCCGAATTCGTTATCCCGATTTCTGCAAGAGAGGGCGACAACGTTGCAAAAAAATCAGAGAACATGCCCTGGTACCCTGGAAAAACGGTTCTGGAAGCCCTTGATTCATTCGAAGCCAACAAAAAAGCGGCTTCTCCTGGTTTGAGAATGCCTGTTCAGGACGTTTACCAATACCCTGAAACAGGGAAAAGAATTGTTGTTGGCCGCGTTGAGTCAGGAAAAATTTCAAAAGGCCAGGAAATAGTTGTCGTTCCTGCAGGCACTAGAACAAAAGTTAAAAGCGTTGAATTCTTTTTGGAGCCGGAAAGGCAGCAGGCGGAAGCCGGCGAATCAACAGGAATTGTAACAGAAGACAAGCTTTTCCTGGACAGGGGAAACGTGGTATGCACTTCTGAAAGCAAGCCCTCTGTTTCAAAGGAAGCTAAAGCAAGCCTTTTCTGGATGTCAAAGCAGCCAGTAAAAGTCGGGGAAAGGCTTAGGATAAGGTGTGCAACACAGCAGATTCCCTGTGTTATAAAGGAAATCAGAAAAAAATATGACAGCAGTTCTTTGAAAGTGATTGGCGAAAACGCGGAACAGTTGAATGAAACAGAGGTAGGGGAAGTTTTGATTGAAACTGATTCCCCGCTTGTTTTTGATTCATTCAACGAAATCCAGGAAACAGGCCGCTTCGTTTTGGAAAAAGGCCTGGATACTGTAGCAGGCGGAATAATAGTAGAATAGGTTTTTTGGAAAATGGCTATAATAATCGGGATTGATGCGCTGGAAATAGAGTATGTAAAGGAATTCCAGTGCAAGAACCTCATGCTCAAGGCATTTGGCAAAACAGACATATCTGAATACGAGGAGCCAAGAACAATGGTCTTGTGGAGCAGCTTTTTGGCTGAAAAGAATTTGGAGAAGGAAATCGTTTCACTGGGAAAAGAAAAAATGTGGTACTTTACCTTGAAAAAAGAGGAAACCTTTTTGAAAAAATTTGAGAAAACGATTGTAAAGGATGTGCCAGGCTTTGACTACAACCCAAAGCAGCATGACTTGGAACGAAACCTTTTGAAGAAGTTTTTCACGGAACAGATTTCTGTGCAGGAATTTGACAAGCCGGTGCTTGAATACCACCGTTCCCTAAAAGAGCAGTTCTTGGCTGACTTGGAAAAAGAGTTTGATCTGCTGTTCTACTACTTCAATGCAGCTGATGTAATAGGCCATGTGAGCTTTGGAGACAAGGCCAAAATGAAGCTCATTTACCGTGATTTGGACGAGCTTGTTGGAAAGGCTTTGGAAAAAGGGCAGCCAATGCTTGTTTTGTCAGACCACGGGATGAAGGCAGTCGGCAGCTTTGGAGACCATCAGGAAAAATACGGATTTTGGTCAAACAATTTAGGCAAGGACTTGAGCCAGCCAAAAATAACGGATTTGGGGAAATTCGTTGAAGAAAGCCTGTCGTGATTGAATCTTATAAAAACTTTTGCAGCTCTGATAATATTATGGCAGTAAAAACGCTTTTGGTTATGCCGCCAAGAACCGTTCAAACAAGCGGCTCTGTTGAAGCGCACTTGCCTCCTTTGGGGCTTGCATACCTTGCAGCATACCTTGAAAAGCACAAGAAGCCAGTAAAAATAGTTGACGCTGTAGCCGAAGGCTTTAAGCACAGGGAGCCTGTAAAAAAAGACTTTGTTAGGATAGGCTTAACGGAAAAACAGCTTCGTTCAAGGCTCAAAAAATACAAGCCAGATGTTGTTGGAATTGCATGCATGTTCACCGCCTTTAAGGACGATTCTTTCAGGGTTGCAAAAATCGTTAAAGATGAGATGCCAAAATCCGTTGTTGTTTTTGGCGGCGCCCATGTGTCGGCAAACCCTGAGGCAACAGCTTTTGATAAAAATGTGGATATTGCGCTTTTTGGGGAAGGCGAGCAAACGCTTCTTGAAATCGTTGAGGCCCTGGAAAAAGGCAAAAAGCCTTCAGGAATTGCAGGAACCGTTTCAGGCTTTCAAAGGGTTAAAAGAAACAAGCCAAGGGAGCTTTTCCGCAACCTGGATGAATTGCCTTTTCCTGCAAGGCACTTGTTGCCAATGCCGCATTATTTCGAGCTTCAGAAAAAGGCTTACTCTTACTCAATGCGCTTTCCGATTGTTGAAATCATTACATCCAGAGGCTGCCCCGGGAAATGCATTTTTTGCGCAGTGCACACAATCTGGGGGCGCTGCTGGCGGCCCAGAAGCGCCAAGAACGTGGTTGACGAAATAGAGCACTGCATGAAAAAATATGGAATCCGAGAGTTCAACTTTACCGATGACAACGTTTCCCTTTCCAAAAAAAGGATGATTGAAATATGCAAAGAGATTGTTAACCGCAACCTAGACATAAGATGGCAAACTCCGAACGGCATCGCAATCTGGACTTTGGACAGCGAAGTTTTGCAGTGGATGAAAAAGTCAGGCTACTACAGGGCAAAGTTTGGCCTGGAAACTGGCTCCAAAAAAATGCAGCGCTACATTGGGAAAAACATTGATTTAGAACATGCAAAGAAGGTCATAGAGGAATGCAACAGGCTTGGCATTTGGACGGCTTCAAGCTTTATTATAGGTTTTCCAAACGAGACAAAGCAGGACATCAACAAGACCGTAGAGTTTGCAAAAACCACACACCTTGACTTTGCACGCTTTCTTATCGCACAGCCTTATGAGGGCACTGACCTTTACGAGGAGTTCGCGCAAAGAAAGCTTTTGGAAAAAGGCAAGACAAAGGCAAGCAGCGCATACTACACTACATACAGCACTTCGAGGTTTTCTGCCTCGGAGTTAAATGCTTTGAGGAAGCAGGCCCACAAGGGGTTTTTGAAAAGCAGGATGCATTTGATGCTTAACCCCAAGTTCTTTGCGGCAGAGTTTTTGCCAAAGATTGGCACGCCAGAAAAATTTTGCCATTTCGTGAAAAACGGGCTGATGCTGGCAAGGGACAACGCTTTGAAAAAAGCTAAAAAAGGAAAGTAATTAAAGGCCAAAAAAACACTATTTTTGCATGCCTGCCCCAAAAAGAAGAAAGCTTGACATAAGGCGGAAGAAAAAGCAGCAGGCCAAAAGGGAAAGGCTTGCAAAAATGAAGCGTGTAACGCATTACGTTACAGGCCAGGCCAGAAAAGAGCCCTTTCAGGACCTTAAAGCCATTTTGCGCGAGGGCTTCCGTTCCTCGAGTTTTCCTAACGCGATTTTGAATGAAGCCAAACCTTTTCCAAGAGACCGTTTGTTTTTTCCAAAAAGCAAGGCTGCTGCAACTCAAGGCGATTCTTATGCTTTGGTTTTGAGGAGCCGTGACTTTGACTGGCGTTTCACCAAAAAAGATGATTTGGGCACAAGGCATGTTAGCCTGAAGAATGCAAGGCCTGGGCAGGTTAGAAAGGTTTTGGT
Organism: uncultured archaeon; assembly: GCA_964569815.1. Lineage (GTDB taxonomy): Archaea > Iainarchaeota > Iainarchaeia > Iainarchaeales > CAZMUN01. The sequence goes on along the minus strand of CAZMUN010000007.1, from coordinate 1,438 downwards.
TAAAATCAACCCAAAGGTTTCGGCAGATGAAAGGTCCAAAAGGGAAGCGTTTTACAAAGCAGCGCTTGAGGCCCTGAAAAAAGAGCTGGGCCTGCGCTTTGCACTGGAATTCCATTGAAAGGCCTTTTTTACGATTGTACCAAATTGGTTAATATTAAAAATGCCACCAGTTTTTCTTATATCAGAAAGCTGTTCTTTTAGGTGTGTGAATGAACGTTGTTTTTTTGAATCCCCCTTTCAGGGGCACGTATAACAGGGAAGTCAGGTTTCAGGCTGTTTCCCCACAAAAGGCCTTGCACCCGCCAATAATGTTAGGCTATGCTACGGCAGTCTGCCAGAGGGCAGGCCACAAAGTTGACTTGATTGACGCCCCTGCATTGGAGGTTTCTGAGGAAGAAACCATGGAAAGGGTTGCAAAAACGGAACCGGATTTTGTGGTAATGCTTACCTCAACTGCTTCAGTTGAAAGCGACGGCGCTCTGGCCAAAAAGATTTCGGAAAAAACGGGCGCCAAAACAGTTGCTGTCGGCGTTCACGCAACAGCTGTTCCAAAAGACGCTTTGGAAAAAGGCTTTGACATTGTTGCACGCGGAGAATATGAGTATACAATCAGGGACATTGCAAAGGGCCTGCCGTTGGAAAAAGTGGAAGGCATAAGTTTTAGGAAAGGAAAAAGGGTTGTCAGCACAGGGCCAAGGCCATTGATTAAAACCCTAGATGAGCTGCCTTTTCCCGCCCGCGAGTTTTTGCCGAACGAAAAGTATTACTCTGCTTTGTACAGAAACCCGTTCACTTTTGTTTTGGCTGGCAGGGGCTGCCCGCACCAGTGCATTTATTGCGCGGGGCCACAGCTTATGTCCGGCCGCGGCTACAGAATGAGGTCTGTTGAAAACGTGGTCGCAGAATTGAAGCATTTGAAGCAGAACTACAAGCTGAAAAGCGTTTTGTTCAACGACGACACTTTGAACGTTAACAAAAAGTACCTTTTGGAATTGTGTGACTTGATTGTAAAGGAACAGGTAAACATGCCTTGGGCTGCATACAGCCGCGTGGACTCGGTTGACGAGGAAATAGCGCAGGCTATGAAGAAAGCAGGCTGTTTTCTGGTAAAGGTTGGCTTTGAGTCAGGTTGTGATGAGTTGTTGAAGAGCATGAAAAAAGGCCAGAAAGCGACAACAGAGCAGGCGAGAAAGTGCGTTAAGTATTTCAAGGATGCAGGCATTCAGATTCATGGAACCTTTGTGTTTGGAATGCCTGGCGAAACCTCGGAAACAATAAGGAAAACGATTGAGTTTGCAAAAGAGCTTGACTTGGATTTTGTTCAGTTCAGCATTGCCCAGCCATACCCTGGAACCGAGTTTTATAACTACTTGAAGAAAAAAGGCTATTTGAAGTTCAAAAAATGGTCTGATTATTTGGATGAAGAGGGCCGCATTAC
>CAZMUN010000006.1:32767-43842 GCA_964569815.1 uncultured archaeon | reverse complement strand
TGTTTTGAAGCAGGCTACACGCGCAATAAGACAACAAACAGGCTGGAAAAAACCCATCTGGCGGCTTATATATGGCGTTTGGAAGTAGAAGGTTAATTTTATTAATGGGTATTTCTAAATAGTTTAGGAGGTTTTTGGCCATTATGAAGCTTTCAGCTGCTTTGGTGCTTTTTCTGGCGCTTTTTGCATTGTCCCTAAATTTGGGAAATGTCTGCGCCCAGGATGCAAGCGAAACAAACGGCGAAACCCTGGACCAGAATGTTTCTGATGCAAACCAGCCCGTGGAAGAGGAACCTGAATTGTCTGGAAGCGCCTTGATTGTGCAGCGCAGGATTGAAAAGGCAAAAAAGCTTGTTGTAGAAATGCAGGCAGAAGGCCTTCCGACTGCAAGAATAAGAGACACAATCCTTGAAGCCGAAGCATTGTTTGAAGAGCAGCGCATTAAAGAGATTGCGGGCCAGGAAACAGATTACAGCCAGGCAATAGCAAAAGCAGACGAAGCCATAAGGCTTAGGGAGATGCAGTTGCAGGCAAAAAAGGAACTGGATGATTTCAGGCAGGCTTTTGAGGAACTGGAGGGCCAGCTTGATATAGACCCACTGCTGCAGACCTATGAAGAAGGCTATGGGGAACTGCAAAGCCAGCGTTATGAGCTTGCCTTGGAAAAGGTGGAAGAAGGGCATGAAAAGCTTATTGAGTTGCAGAGCTTTGCTGCAAGGGCAAGCGCAATGTATTCTGCTGCAAGCAAAAACTTTTTGACATTTGTGATAGAAAACAGGATTCTGCTGTCATTCATAATAGGAATACCGATAATACTTTACGTGGTTTTCCGCGACAACATAAAGCGCTACAGGCTAAACAAGAAGCTGGAGGCACTGCAAACAGAAATAGGGGTTTTGCAGAAGCAGATAAGGAACACCCAGGAAGCCTACTTTACAAAAGGAGAAATGGCTGACAGCACTTACCAGGTCAGGGAAAAAGTCTATGGCGACATGATTCGCGACCTGAACAGGGAAATCGCGGTTACGAGAGAAGAAATAGAAAAAACCAAGCGCGTGAAAATGATGAAAATGAAAAAGCTTTTCAAAGTCGGATTAAAAGAAAAAGCAGAAAAGAAGTGAAAGGGAAAGCTTTAAATATAAAAGTCATTTAATAGAATAGAGCTGGAAAAAATGCTGCCAACAATGAAGCCTAAAAAAAAGGGACTCTTTTCAAAACTCTTCAAAAGAAAGCCAAAAGAGGAAGCCAAAAAAGAGGAAAAGCCTGTTCCAAAAAGCCAGGAAAGGGCTCCAAAGGCCGAGCCAAAGAAAGCAGAGGCCAAGCCAGGAAACCCAAAAGCCAAGCCTGCTGAAAAAGGCAAAAAAGAGAACATTGCCCCGGTAAAGCAGACCTCTATTGAAAAGCTTGAAAAGGAGAGAATGAAGGCAAAGCAAAAATTCAAGTACTTTTTGCCCGATGTTCCAGGAGTAGATGGCCTTTTCACACACGGGATTCCAAGCGGTGCCGCAGTATTGATTGAAGGAGGCCCAGGTTCAGGAAAAACGATTTTTTGCCTGCAGGCATGTGTTGGAGCATGCAAGCGCGGCATAAAAGTTTTGTTTATGAGTTTTGAAGAGCCTGAATACAGGCTTAGGGAACACTTAAGGGAATTCAAATTCAATCCGGAAGAGTATGAAAGGAGAGGAATCCTGAAAATAAAGAGGTTCAATGCATTGGACATTGCAAGAAGCGTTGAAGCGCTTTTAAGTGAAGCAAAAAAAGAGCTTTTGATTGAAATACAGCCTGTTTTGATTCCACAGGACTTCAAGCCAGACCTGATATTTGTGGACTCGCTTACATCAATTTCTTCAGCTTTTAGCGGGGAAGAAAACAGGTTCAGGATATACATGGAACAGCTTTTCCGCTATCTTGAAGCAAACCGCATAACATCCTTTTTGATTCGCGAAACGCCTGCACCAACCCACATTGGTTTAGGGTATGGAGGAGGCCAAGGCGGAGAAGCAGTAAGCTTTTTGTCAGACGGAATCATCGTGATTTACAACGTGTTCCCTGAAACAGGGGAAAGAAAAAGGGCAATCGAAATCCTGAAAATGCGAGGCGAAGCAATAAACAGAAAGCTTGTTGAAATGGATATCAGCTCAGGTAAAGGAATGACCATTTACCCAGACAAACTAGTGAAAGGAAAATACAGGCTGACATAAAAAAAAAACTATTTTTTGACAGCCCTTGAAAAATGCTTTTCCTCTAGTTGAACAAGCTTCCGCCTGAAGTCAAGCTCTTTGTCAAGAAAATATTTAACAGGCTTGCTTTTTTCCAGCAAAGAAAGCCTTGCCGCTTCCTCGCTCGACAAGGGCTCAACACCCTCGTAAGCAAAGCCAGCGTTTATGCCGATGTCGTGTTCCACAAGGCCTGCGTGAGCTGCATTCAAAAACCGCCTGTAATCGTTTTCCTTGGCTTTAAGAAACTTGTATTCTTCAGCGTTTTTTCTTATCTCGTTTGGAAACTTGTCCAAAAACTCTAGCCGGGCCCTCTGCCTTACACTAGACAAAGAGTCAGCCAATTCCAGTTTTTTTTCCAAAACCAAAAAAACCACCTGTATAAAATAGACCCCCTTTTTCTATAAAAACCTTCTCAAAAAAGGCCATTGCAAAAAAATATTAATTGAACCAGCCTTTAATTTAAGTGGTACAGTGCATGGGACTGATTAATATAATTGGGGCAGGGCCTGTTGGCCTGCATGCAGCAACAAGGCTTTCAGAAGAGGGCTTTGAAACCACTGTTTTCGAAGAACACAACACAATAGGCAGGCCGGTCCAGTGTGCAGGCCTGGTGTCAAAAGCCGGCTTGCAAGAGCTTGAAATAAAGCCAGGGGAAAGCCTTGTAAACCAGGTAAAAGGGGTAAAAATGTTTTCGCCAAACGGACAATCTATTACAGTAGAAAAACAGGAGCCGGTGGCACATGTTTTGGACCGATACCTGTTTGACCAAATGCTTTACAAGAAAGCCAAAAGGCTTGGAATAGAAATAAGAACAGGGTCAAAGCTCATAGACCTAAGAGCAAAACCAAGCGAAAAAAACCAGCCAGAAAAACAGGCAAGCAGCCTGTTCATGCAAACCAAGGGCCGCGGAGAGCTGTTAAAATCACAGATAACGGTTGGAGCAGACGGACCCCACAGCGTGGTAAGGCACAGCATTTTCCCAAAAATGTTTGAAAAAGAGTTCGTGCACGGCTACCAAATAAGGGCAGAGGGGCAATTTGACCCAAACTTTGTTGAAATGCATTTTGGTTCATTTGCACCAGGCTTCTTTGCATGGGTCATACCAGAATCCAGCAGAACCGCAAGAATAGGCCTAGGCGTGAAATTAGGAGAAAACGCAGCAGAAAAAATGCAGGAATTCCTGCAAAAAAGGCAGGTTTACGGCAGGGCCTTAAGCAAAAGCTCTGCCCTAATACCAATAGCAAAACCGCCAAAACAGATCTCTCAGGGAACAGTTCTTTTGGTTGGAGACGCAGCAGGCCAAACCAAGGCCACAACAGGCGGCGGTTTAGTATTTGGCTTGAAAGCAGCGAAAGCCTGCGCAGAAACCATTGCAAACCATTTAAAACACAAAAAGCCATTGGAAGACTATTCAAAAAATTTGCAGGAAATAAACAAAGAACTCTCACTACATTGGAAAATATACAGCTACATCCAAAGCATTCCACCACAAAAACTTGACGCCCTGCTTGAAAAAGCAAAAAAAACAGGAATAGAAGAATTCCTATCCAAGGAAGGAAACATGGACAAGCCAAGCAAATTCATGAAAAAAATGCTCTTCAAACCAAAAATGTGGGGCCTGCTTCCAACAGTTCTAAGAATGCGGTAAAACTTCAGAGCGCTCGCTTCCAAAAAGTTTGCAAAAAGAAAGCATTAGCTATTTATTATGCTAATATATTGTAATATGGGTGCAAATGGAACGCAGAAAGGCGATTTTTGCCATGCTAGCAGTAGCAAGCTTGATTTTAATGGCGATTGCGGGCTATGCCCCTGTTTGGCATCATCTAAGCTTTTCAGGTTTTAATTCTGATGCAAATAAAGGCACTAGATTTGATTTCAATTACACAAAAGTAACGCTTGACGGCAACATAATGCCAACAGGCGAACTCATAATTCCTTCAAGCCTACAGCCAGCAGGCGGCTTGGTAGGCTACTGGAAGCTTGACTCAAACGCGGCAACAGTGGCATATGACTATTCAGGCACTGGAAACAACGGAACATTTCAAAACGGGGCAGACTCAACAGGCTCATTCTTCTTTGACCAAAACTGCGGTTTCTTTGATGGCATAACAGACCGCGTTACAGTTGGAAGAGACAGCAGTCTTGATTTTAGCCAAGCAAACCAAATGACTGTTTCAGTCTGGATTAAACTTTCTACAACCTATGATTCACACAGAGTGGTTTCAAAATGGGACGGCGATACCGGAGCATCTACATCTGCTTATCTTGGAGTTGACAACCAAAATACCCAGGGTTTTTCAGTTAGAAACAATATTGGAGGTTCTATGAACACAAGAAGCGTAACCCCCTCAGGCGAAGACGCTTGGCGCCTCAACACATGGCACCATATAGCCTACACTTATGATGGACAGCAAGAAGTGCTTTACAAAGATGGAAAAAGCATGGGCAGATGGAGCAACAGTGGAGCCATAAGATACGACACTGATGACATTGGCTTGAGAATAGGAGAGGGTGCTGGCACTTACTTCAACGGGGAAATTTCAGAAGTCAAGCTATTCAACCGCGCCCTAAACGAAACAGAAATCGCCAACGAATACAACCGCAACATTGACGGAAACAGCTTAGTTGCATACTGGAATTTCAATGACACAAACTCAACAGGCAACGGCATAATAGACCAGGCAGGCTACGACAGCAACGGCCACCTTTTGAACGGTGCAGACATAAACGCTTGGGGCATGTGGGATTCAAACGCAGGCTTCTTTGACGGAGTAGACGATTACATCAGTTTGGGCAAGCCAACAGAACTGCAATTCAGCAACGAACCCTTCTCAATAGTTGCCTGGGTTAAATCAGACGGAAGCGGAACCTTTGGAAGGATAATAGGCGCAGACTCCGGAGGAGGCACCCCAGACGGCTATAGACTATATGAAGACGACACCCAAGGAACATGGGTATTTAAATACGACGACGGAGGAGCAGAAGCAACAGCAGCCATATCAAAAACCGCACCAAACAACACATGGCAACACATTACAGGCACCTACGACGGAACAAACATAAAAATATACATAAACGGAGAACAACAAGACTCCGAAAACATAGGAGCAATAACACCAACCTGGGGAAACGTGACAAGCATACACATAGGCGCAAGGGCAACCCCAACAAATTTCTACAAAGGCCAAATAGACGAACTAAAAGTCTACAACCATGCGCTAACACCAATAGAAATCCAAGCAGACTACAACAGCTGGGCAAACGTCCACTATTACTCAGACGTAAAGGACCTGAACGCGCCAGCAACAGTGCAGGGAATTTCATGGGATGCGCTTTTTGGGTCAAAGCAATTGGAAGAGCTTAACAGGGATGTAAACCTTGTTGCATGGCTTAGGTTTAACGACAACAACTCAACAGGAAACCTTGCAAAAAACGACGCCAACAGGCTGGCTGACGGGCAGCTCATAAATGGAGCAGACCTAAACGGAACAGGCTGGGATGACACAAATGCAGCATTTTTTGATGGAAAAAATGATTATATGCGTTTGAGCCAATGCCTAACAAGGGGAGATGACGCTTCAAACAAGAGTTTCACAATAAATAGTTGGATAAAGCCAGTGGACACAAGCGGGGCAAAGGCACAATATTTCTATGGAGAGCAAGCATATGGAGACGGCTTCATTACCTTATACTATATGGATATAACAACAGACGGAAAAATAGGGTTCTACACATATGACGTAGCAGATGGCACCGAATGTCAACTAAAGTCACAAACTACAACCTTTGACGGAAAATGGCACAACTTTGCAGTAGTGTCTGCTGAAAGCCAGGCAGTTCTATATATGGACGGTGTTTTAGAAGACGACGGAAGCACAAACTGCAGCTCGGGAGTAACCCCCTTTTTATATTGTGACAAAATAACCTATATAGGATCAGACCTTTGGTATTCAAACGATTATGGAAACGTAGAACTTGATGAGTTCAGAGTATACAAAAGACCACTAAATTCAGACGAAGTCCGCACACTCTACGCAGCTGGCCTCAACGACTTGAATGTAAGCGTGCGAGTATGCGATGACCCTTCTTGCGTAAATGAGGATGGCAACTGGGCAGAGTTTGACTTGGGAAACAGGTTCCACTCATTTGACAGCAATTCAGGGCTTGTGCTGGACTTGAATTTTAATGATGTGAATTCGGCAGTGACATTTGATGCAAACAGTGATTATGTACTTGATGCATCCGGAAAAGAAAACCATGGCTTTCTTGTGGGAACAGCAGACATCAATGCGGTCGGAAAAAACAATTCAAGGGCATTGCATTTGAATGGAAACTCCTCATACTTGGATTTGGGAGACAAAAGCGATTTTGATGCAGGAACAGGGCCCTACACGCTATCCATATGGGTCAAGGGCGGCGGGGCATCAGAATCAATCCTCGTAAAAGACAAATGGGCAGCAGACAACGACGGCTTCTTCATCTTCACATCATACGACCAGAAGTATGATTATTGGGTAGGATCACCTGCATTAGTATTTGGACTAGTAAACAGCAGCTGGAACCATCTTGCGGTAGTAAGAGAAGGAACAGGCACAAACCAACTCAAAGGATACATGAACGGCGTACAAACATTTGTTGGAACCGACAACAGAAACCTCGCAAATAACAGCCCATTGAGAATCGGAGCCTCAACTCAAGGGCCAACATACAACGACTACTTCACAGGCCAAATAGACAACACAAAAATCTACAACCGCGCCCTATCACCAGGCGAAGTAATGGGATTGTACTTGCAGGGCAACCCAAACAAGTACTTGCAGTACAAGGCAGAGTTCCTGCATTCAGATGCAAACTATCCGATTGGATACGCTTACCTGAATGATGTTGAGGTTGAATACAACAGGGTTCCGGACGCAAACATATGGAAAGTGGAAAGCAATGATGCAGCTCAAGCGTTTCCGATATTCAACTACGGCAGCGACGGCAATCTCACAATTGACTTTAATGTCTTTGACTGGGACGGAAACGACCATATAACAGCAGAATTGTTTTACTCAACGACAAATGACTATGGGCAAAGCACAAAGATTGCAAGCGGTCTGCTGCTTGATGATAACATCTGCAGCACTCTAGACTTCAACAGCGCATTAAACGGCGCCAAATGCAGCTATGACTGGAACATAATGAATGTGCCGGACGGCAATTATTATGCCGGCGTGCAGGCAGTGGATTCTGTGGGAAACGCTGACTTTAACGTCGGATTGTATGACTTTGGGTTGGATGCAGCAGGCCCAGCAACAAACGCAAACGATTTCAACAACTCTTGGAATAACACAGACCAGAATTTGCAGTTCTCTTGTGTTGATGCAGGCATTGGATGCAAAAACTTTTATTACAGCGTTGACGATGTCAACATGCAGGCAAGCTGGGGCCATGACCAGAACATTGGCGTCTTGTTGAGTAGCGACGGAAACCACAAGCTATGGTTTTGGTCTGATGACTTTTTTGACCAGAACGGGGAAGCAAAAGAAATGTATTCTGCTGTGGACAAGACAGCGCCAAGTGTAAGCATTACAAGCCCTGGAGATGGGGCCATACAGACAAGTTCCAGTGTTACGATAACTTATTCTGGTTCTGATGCGTTAAGCGGGGTTGCAAAGTATTATGTGAGAAGCGATGGCGGCAACTGGATTAGTGCAGGCACTTCAACAAGCCACGAGTTTTCAGGGCAAGGCATTGGAAACCACAGCTATGGCGTGAAGTCAGAGGATTCGGCTGGCAACCAAAGCGGGGAGGCAAGCATTACAGTTACAATAAACTCTGACACAAATGACATCAGCAGCCCGGGAACAGGGCAGACAACTGGAGGCGGGGCTCCGGTTGGCGGCTATTCAGGGAGCTTCCAGCAGCAAGGCGATGAAACAGGCGAAGAGGTTCCGGTTGGAACAGGCTTTAGCATGGCAGTGGTTTGGGTTGACTCCCAGGTCAGGGCAGGCGAAACTGTTGACTTTGTTTACTCTTTGGGGAACAATTCCAATGTGTCAGGCGAGGCAGAAGCCTCTTATTCTTTGGAAAGAGACGGCGAGGTTTTGGCTGAAAAGCAGGAAACTGTTGAAGTGCAGGGAAACGAGAAAAAGGAAGTAAAGGGAATGCTTGAATTGCCGGAAGAAGCAGACGGCACTTACAACCTGGACATAGAGGTTTTATGGAGGGGCCATGTTGGCAGGGCCACAAAGCAGGTTTTTGTAGGAAAAGACGCGGAATTTTTGGCAGAATTTCGTGTTTCAAGGCTTCCAAGCGTAATAGTGGAACAGCCTGTAAGGTTAGAGTTTGCGGTTGAAACAAACAAGGATGAATTGGTTTTATTGCAGTTGAAAGAGGTTTTGGTAAAAGACAATGAGGTTGTATGGAAGCAGACCCGCGACATTGAGGTGCAGAAAAGCAAGACTGTTAAGAGAACAATGCCTGAACTGGAGAAAGGCGAGTACTTGTGGTTTGTTACCCTGACAGGCCCTGGAATAAGCCAGTCGATTCAGAGAACGATAAGGATAGATGAAGCAGAGCAGCATGCAACAGGCCTGACTGGAATGGAAACAGGGTATTTTGGGATAATTGAGCAACTTGGAACCAGGGCAGGGAAAGCCTTACAGGGCATAATTCAATGGATTCAATGGCTTTTTGGCCAAATTCTTTTACACTGGCTCTAAAAACCGGTTTTGGTTTTCAAACACTCTGAAAGAGGCCATTGTTTATTTTTCGAAACCGCTTTGTTTAAATACAAGGTTGCACTTACTATAAACGGGTTTTATCACCCCCGGATTCTGTAACAGGAAGGCAAAAAGGCAAAGGAGGAAAGAAAAATTCATCTAATTTTTTTCTTTCCTCTTTATTCTCAAACCAGCTAGGGGCATATGCTTAAATCCTGCTCTGTGGAACTAAATTTATAGAAAAAAGCCTTTTCTGGTGGGGAAATTGGATTTAGGGAAGTACATTAAAAAAAGCGATACAAGGGCTGCAAGGTCTTACTCTATTGAAAGAAAGTGCCTTCAGTGCGGCAGGCCACTTGAAAACAAGGGAGACCCACTGTACTATCAGCGTTTTTGCAGCAAAACCTGCAAGGAACGCTATGTTGGCATGCCCTTGGATTGAGGCTATTGCCGGCCTAATTTTTGGATTGGTCCCATTCAAGGCAGTGGCCAAGCTTTATTCCCTTGGAAAGCCCGGCAGGCAGTTCAACAAAGTATTTGGAGGCCTTTTTTGGCGTGTAACCCAAAGTGAATGGCTGCAAATTTTTCACGATGTCAACAACCTTTTTCTCCTTGTTCAGGTAAACCACGTCTATTGGGAAGAAAACAAAAACCATGTGTATTGTGGCCTCGGCCTTTGATTCGCGGGGCAAGTGAAACACAAGCGCGTAATCAAACCTTTTCACGTCTTCAAACATAAGGCCCTTCATTTTCTGCCAATGGGTTTTTGCAACGAAAACCTTTTCAATTACCTTTTTGCCGTTTGTTTTGTTGAAAAGAACCAAAAAAAAGCCCCCTGGCTACTTTTCCTTTAAAACCTTTAAGGGAGGAACCTTTATTTCCTCCAAAAGCTGCTGCGTTCTCTTGGGAGAAACAAGGCGGCCCTCCATCTTAATCTTTTTGCCCAAATCGTCAAGCTCCTCCATTTTCTTCTTCAAGTCGTTTATTATTTCAAGCATTCTCTCCTTTTTCTCTGAACCAAAGTCTTCAGCAGCCATGAACAGAATATAAAGGCTTTTCAGATTTAAAAGAATTGCTGTAGCGAAAAAATAGGAAATTGTTACAAACATCAAAGGGTTTCAAGCAAAAAAAGGCACACATAATTTTTTAAATGAGTTCAGGGCTTAGTTAATAAAGCCCCAGCAAATGGACTGATTTAAAGGAAACGATGAAAAATGCTTGAATCCATTGCGTTTATTCCTGACGGGAACAGGCGCTATGCAAGAACCCAGGGAATAAACTTTTTGAAAGCCTACCAGGTCGGCACAAAAAAGGCCTGGGACGTAATGCACTGGCTGGAAGAATACCCCGACATAAAAGCCGGAACATTCTGGATGCTTTCACTGGAAAACATGCAGAAAAGAAGAACAGAGCTAAAGGTTTTGTTTAAAATATTTGACCGTGAACTGGACAGGGTGAAAAAAACAGGCTACTTTGAAGCAAACCAGATAAGGCTTAAGTTTTTTGGAAAGCTGGACATGCTTCCAAAAAAGCTCTTCCAAAAGATACAGGGCGCGGAAGAAAGCACAGCAGGATTCAAAAAAAGGACAATCAGCCTTGCATTGGGGTACAGCGGCCGCGCAGAAATCACGGATGCGGCAAAAAAGCTTGCACTGGATGCAACGCAGGGAAAAGTGGAGTTGGAAAAAGTCGACGAAAGCCTTTTCTCAAAATACCTTTACTCCGACGTAATGGACCCAGACCTCATAGTGAGAACAAGCGGCGAGCAAAGGCTTTCAGGATTCCTGCCATTCCAAGGCGCTTACTCGGAACTCTACTTTTGCAAGCACTACTGGCCTGAATTCACACGGCATGATTTGGACAACGCAATACAGGACTTTGAGGCAAGGAAAAGGAATTTTGGGAAATGAAGCAGAATCTATTACCGGAAATCCGCCATCTCAAGTTAGTTTAAAAACGCCAGACATATATTGCTAAATGGAAGAAGCTTTTTCTATTTTTGAATTAAGGAAAGGCGAGCTATTAAATGGAATATATGTAAATTGTTTAGAAGAAGAAATAAAACAACTGATTTTTTCCTCGGGTGGCCCAGCAAGAGCCTGTAATCTGTTGAAGGTTAAATACACTAGACTTAAAGAAGGGCCATCAG
>CAZMUN010000006.1:0-32667 GCA_964569815.1 uncultured archaeon | reverse complement strand
AAAAGATTTTAGAAGAAAGCACTATAAAATCCAACGTGGAAGATAAAACTAATGCAAAAGAAATTTATCTTAGTTGTAGGTATTCCCCGCACAAAATAAGATTTCCAAAAAGGGCTACCGAAGAACTTGCATACCTAATTGGAGTAATTCTGGGAGACGGATGCTTGGCGGGACGGAACCGTAATTATTTCAAATAGGACAGTAAAATTTGCAAGCACAAGCAAGGAAATTGTTGAAGAGCTTGAAAAAATTTTTGAAAAATTTAGAATAAGCAACCATTGCTATAAATGGGTTAAAAAAGACTGCAAACCGCTTTATTCTATTGTAATACACTCAAAAGCAGGCATATTGGCTTTCTCCAAAAACATTGGATTCAAACATCCAGCAAAGCGGAAAAGACTAAAAACCTTATGTAAATCAATTTCGTAGATAGCCCCGTCGTCTAGTGGCCAAAGGAAACAGTACCTTAAATTCTGCTTCCTGTCATAAGGATGCGAGCCCCTGGAGCTCGAGACCGGAGTTCGAATCTCTGCGGGGCTATCACCTTTTTTTATGTGAAGAAACCTATCGAGCCAAAGGCGAAGATAGCCTCTTGCAACACCAGCCGGGTTTGCGGCTGTTCGAATCTCTGGGGGGCTAATGCCATCAAGCCGAAGGCGAAGACGGCACACCCAAAAGGTTCCTTGTTTTCCCAAGGCTTTTGCGCGAAAAGAAAAAGGCTTTTTTGAATCTTTGAAGCTGCTCGTTTGCGACCGAGTGCACCGAATAGGCCCCCCCATCTGCGATGGAACACAAGTATGAAACTGTTTTATCAGGCGTCTTAAGGCGTTACCATTAAATACCTTTAAGGGATAATATTGCCTGAAATGCGTTATAAAATTTTGGCAGCAGCCCTTGTTTCGGTTCTCGTTTTTTCAGGGTGCGTTGGCCCCACAAATCAGACGCCGGAAGCAAAGGCCGTTGCCTTGGCTGACAACACGCCTGAAATAAGGCTTGTGCAGAAAATGGTTGATGGGATTGCAAACATTGAGAAGTGCAGCACCGACGAGTATATCTCTATGGCGCAAACAATGGCTGCAGGGCAAGGCTCCCCAGCCCCTGAAGTAACTCCTGAAATGCGTGGCCAAGCAGAGCAGATGCTGAACGAAGCAAAAGAATGGTCACAAAAATGCCAGCTAAGCCTTGAAAAAACAGCGGAACAGGTTGAAGAAAGCAAATACCTTGTTTCATACACTCTTGAAACAAGCGATGACCCTGAATGTTCAATTCCATCTGACCCAATAGGGGTCAATGTGGACTTGGAAGCAGGAACGGCGGAAGTCGAGGGCTCGGTGGCAGGCGCACAAGAGCAGATGGCCATGGTTGAAACAATGCTTCTCACAATGGGAGACTGTGCAGGCCTGCTTTACTATTCGGCTTTTTCAATCAGCTGAATTCAAAAGCTTTCCTTTGGTGTCAACCAAACAACTGCTTTGGTTATTGCTATTGCGCCAACCCAGCTTACAGCCATTCCAGCCAAAAGCGTCCCCCAGAAGAATTGTTCCAAGGCAGAAAAGCCTATGCTTGAAAGGCTTGTCAGGGAGAAAAAGCCACCCAAAGGGGTGTAAAGGAGTGCAAGCTGCATAACCAGCGAAATTCCAATGGCGTAAATTAGCCACTTGTTCTGGAAAAAGCCAAGGCCCTCCTGGTGCCTGATAACGGCAATCCGCACAAACTCGAACAAAATGAAGCCGGTGAAAACCATTGTTTGGGCCAAAACAAAGCCACCGTATTCAAGGCCGATGAAGAAAATGGTTACAAGCAAAACCGTAATCCAGATTCCGATTGCGCCAATGAGGTAAGAAAGCCTTTTGTTTATGACGCCCTCGCCTTTTTTCTTTGGCTTTCGCTTCATGATGTTCTCGTTTCCTGGGTCGACTCCAAGGGCAAGGGCCGGCGGCCCGTCTGTTAAAAGGTTTATCCACAAAAGCTGCACCGGCAAAAGCGCGGCCCGCCCCCAAAAGGAAACAACGAAAACGACCAAAACCTCGGCAACGTTGCAGGTAAGCAGGTAGTTGACAAACTTGCGGATGTTGTCAAAGATTTTTCTGCCCTCTTTAACAGCTTCCTTTATTGTGCTAAAGTTGTCATCCAAAAGAATTATGTCAGAAGCCTCGCGAGCAACATCTGTGCCACGCTGGCCCATTGCAACGCCGACATCGGCACTGTGCAATGCGGGCGCGTCATTTACTCCGTCACCGGTCATGGCAACAACATGGCCGTTCGACTGAAGGCATTTCAGGATGCGAAGCTTTGCGCTAGGAGAAACCCTTGCAAAAACGCCTACCCTTTCAACCTCTTCCTTAAGCTTTTGGTCTGAAAGGGCATGCACCTGGTTGCCGTCCATTGCCTCTTTTCCCAAACCAAGCTGTTCCGCAATGGCCTTTGCAGTCAAAACATTGTCGCCTGTAACCATTACCACGCGGATTCCTGCTTGCCTGCATTCTGCAATGCTTTGCTTTACCTCTTTCCTCGGCGGGTCAATCATTGCCTGCAAGCCCAAGAACACGAGCTCTTTTTCAAGGCCCTTCCTGCTTTTCGAATCAGAGGCTTTCTTGTAGGCAAAGCCAAGAACACGCAAAGCCTGCTCAGCAAACTCCCGGTTTTTTGCCAAAACCTTTTCCTTGTGCTTTTTAGTCAAAGGAACCTCTTTTCCCTGCAGAAGAATCTTTGAACAGTGCTCCAAAACAACTTCCGGCGCACCCTTCATGAAAACCAGGGCCTTTTTGTTTCCAGCACTGTGCACTGTCACCATCCGCTTTTTTACAGAAGAAAAAGGCACTTCGTTTACGCGCGGAAATGCATTGTTAAGCCTGTTCTCGTTCAGGCCGGCTTTTCTTGCGCTAACCAAAAAGGCTATCTCTGTCGGGTCCCCAACAAAGGACAGGTTGTTTTGCTCGTCAAATGAAATGCTTGCATTGTTGCACAAAGCCCCTGCCTTGAGCATCATTTCAAACTCTTCCGGATGGATTTTAAGCTTTCCCATCACGAAGTCGCCGTCCAAGTCATAGCCTGTTCCCAAAACCGAAACCGTTTTGCTGTTGGAAAAAATCTTTGTTACAGTCATCCTGTTTTCTGTCAAGGTAGCGGTCTTGTCAGTGCAGATTACATCCACATCCCCCAAGCCCTCAACTGCTGCAAGCTTTCTCACCAAAGCATTCTTTTTTGCCATGCACCTCGTGCCCCTGCTCAAGCTCCAAGTGACTACAGCAGGCAAGCCCTCTGGAATTGCTGCCACGGCAAGGCTTACGGCAGTCAAAAACACTATTATGACGCGGGCTACAAGGCCGCCCTCTACATTTAAGAAAATAATTTGGTTTACTGCAACAAAAATCACGACAAGCAAAACCAGGAAACCGATTTTTTTGCCAAGGCTGTCAAGTTCGGCCTGAAAAGGCGTTGTCTTTTGTTCCGAGCCCTGCAGCCTTTCCGCAATCTTTCCCACCTCAGTCAAAAGCCCTGTGTCTGTGACAACAGCAAGCCCTGTTCCGCTTGTAACCACAGTGTTCTTGAAAACCATGTTCTTGCGCTCGGCAAGAGGCGTGTTCTGGTCAACCAAAGCAATTCTTTTCGACATGGGAACGCTTTCCCCTGTAAGCAGGGACTCATCCAAGTGAAGGTTTCTTGCCTCAAACAGCCTTGCGTCAGCCGGAACCTTTTCACCGGCCTCCAAAAAGACTACGTCGCCTGGGACAACCTCTGAGGCGTCAACTGAAAGCTTTTGGTTGTTGCGCAAAACCATGGCCTTGCTTGGGCTCATTCTCTTCAAGGCCTCCAGGCTTTTCTCGGCCTTGAACTCCTGAAAGAAGCCAAAGACTCCGTTAAGCACTACAATAATGAAAATAAGAACCGCGTTTACAAGGTTTTCCTCATAGCCGGAGAAAAAGCTCATTGCAAACGAAATGCCTGCAGCCGCAAGCAGAACCAAAATAAGAAAGCTTTTGAACTGGGCGAGAAAAATCTTTACAGGGGAAATCTTTTTCTCAATGCGAATCTCGTTTTTGCCAAACTTTTTTAGGCGGGTATGAACCTGGTCAAAGGAAAGCCCCTTTTTTCCAGACTCCAGTTGCTCAAAAACGTCTTCCAAATGCAGGCTGTGCCAAAGCAACAAAACCACCCTTTTTTCCAGGTTTGTAGAGAAAAGGCCTTTTTTGCTATTAAATGTTTTGGTGGCAAGGCATTCAGGGAAAAAAAAGAGTTTTTGGCAATCAACGAATTCCTGAAAAGCTTTAAATCAGGCCTTTCTCCAAAAAATTTGAATGGAGCAAGACCTGGGCTGGAAAATAGAGAAGCCTGTGGAGGGCGAAATTCTTGAAGCAGGGCCAAATTTTTTGGTCATTGAATGCAGGGACGGAAGGAAAAACTACTGCATTAAGGGAATTCCAAGCCTTTCAATGCAGGAAGAGCATTTGATTCAGGCCTGTGCAGGGCTTTTTAGGAAAAAGGCAGGCAATATTGATAAAGGGAAGCTGGCCGCATTTTTCAAGGAATACTGCTTTGAGAACCTTGTTTTGCTTGGCAGGGAGCAGGTGAAATACCTCCAGCTTTTGCTTGAGCGCGAGGTCTTTGGCTTTGGGCCAATGCAGTTTTTGCTTGAATGCGATGACTTGGAGGAAATTGCGGCAATTGGCTTGGCCCCAAAACCTGTTTTTGTTTTTCACAGAAGGCATGGCTGGCTTGCAACCAACCTTTTTTTCAAGAAGGCAAGCTATGTAAAGGACTTGGTGAACAAAATGGCCAGGTGTTCAGGGAGAAGGCTTTCGTTGAACAGCCCTGTTTTGAATGCCGTGCTGCCAGACGGCAGCAGGCTGAGCGCGGCAATTAGCCCTGTTTCTTTTTCAGGGCCAGCCCTTACAATAAGAAAGTTCAAAAAAAGGCCTTTTTCTCCACGCAATTTGGTTGAAAACAGCACTTTTTCCGCGGAACTCATGGCTTTTTTGGAAATTGCGTTGCAGTGCGATTGCTCGCTTTTGATTGTGGGAAACACTGGCTCTGGAAAAACAAGCAGCTTGAATACACTGCTTTCCTTTGTCCCAAAAGATGAAAGGCTTGTTTTGGTTGAAGAGACACCTGAATTGAGGCCAGAGCAAAAGCATTTTGTAAGGCTTAATGTTGTGAAAGACCAGGGGTTTGCAATGCAGGACCTTATAGTGGAAAGCCTTAGGATGAGGCCTGACCGCATTGTGGTCGGCGAAGTCAGAAGCGGTAAGGAGGTGGCTGCCTTTGTGGACACGCTTTTGGCAGGCCAGGGAAAGGGCAGCTATGCCACTTTTCACGGCCAAAGCGTAGTGGATGCAGTGAACAGGATGAGATGCCTTGGCGTTTTGGAGCAGGACCTGGCTGCATTGGACTTGGTTCTTGTGCAGAGAAGGTGGAATAAGGCCTTTGGTAATGAAGTGAAAGAGTTGAGGCGTGTTGTGGAAGCAGCTGAACTGAAGGCAGTGAACGGCTGCCTTGTGGCAGAGCCTGTTTTTGGGTACGATTACGGCAAAGGCGTTTTGAAAAGGGTTGGGGAAAGCGAAAAGGTTTTTGAAAAGGCTTCAAGGTGCTTTGGCTTTACAAGAAAAGGGTTTGAAAAAGCCTTGGAGGAAAAGGCCAAAGAGTTTGAAAAGGCGGCAGGTAAGGAAATGGCTTGAAAGGGCAGTTGGAAAAAAGGGAACTGGTTTGAATGAATTTGGCGGACTTGTTTAAAGGAAAGGAAGCCGAGCAGGCTTTGAAAAAAAGCGCTTTGGCTGCCCTGGGTTTTTGGTTTTTGGCAGGGGTTTTTCTGGAAGACTTGCTGTTCAGCGGCGTTGTTGGAATTGCGTGCTTTTTTCCTTCGTTCCTTGGCTTCCTGTACTGGCCCTTGCTTGAAAGGAAAAGGCATGCTGGCCTTGTTGAGGCAGGCCTGCCATTGTGCCTTATGGGCATTGCTATAGAACTGAACCTGGGAGTGGAGTTTGAAAGGGGTTTGAAAAACGCTGGAAAGGGAAAAGGTTCTTGTGCAAAAGAATTCAGGAGAACTGTTTTTGAAATAGAAAGGCACGGCTCTTCGGTGCAGGATGCCTTAAGGCATTTTTCGGAAAGGATTGAAAGCTCGCTTGTGAAAAGGGCCATGATGCAGCTTTCAGCAGCCTTTGAGCAGGGCCATGAAAAGGGGGCAGGCGAGGCTGTTAAAAGGATTGCTTCAGAGGTTCTGGCAAGGCAGAAGGTTGAGGCAAAGCTTTTTTCAGGCAAAATGGTTGTCGGAAGCCTGTTGTTCATAGCGGTTTCCGCAATAGTTCCAGCATTGTTCCAAAGCTTTGCAATAGTGGGTTCCGTTGTATTAAGCATGAGTTTCACTGCAGCGCAGCTTTTTTTGATAATTACGGTAGCGTTTCCTGTGCTGGATTTGAGTGTGCTTTTTTACATTAGGAGCAGGACGCCTGCCTTTTTAAGGGGGCAATAGATGTTCAAAGACTTGAATAAAGGAACTGCAGAGTACTTTTTTGGCAGGCATGCGTTGAAGGGCTTTGAGGAAACCCTGGAGACGAATGGAAGCAGCTGGCAGCTTTTTTTGTCAGAATCTGTGCTGGCAGGATTTTTTTTGAGCCTGGCATTGATATGGTATGGGTTTGCAGAAAAACTCGATTTCTTATACATAACAATTTTTTCGTTTTCCGGTTTTGCGCCACTGGTTTTGAACTACTTTTTCCAGCTTTACCTTTTTGACAGAGGAAAGAAGCGGAAAGAGCTTTTGGTGCCGGATGCACTGCTTCAGGCAAGCGTTTTTCCCAGGGGAACAGACTTTTTGGAGATTTTGCGGTATCTTTCAAGAGAGGATTTTGGGCTGCTTGGAAAAGAGTTTGAAATCGTGCTACAGGCCATTGAAAAAGGGGCCTCTGTGAGAAATGCCTTGCAGGAAATGTCGTTTCGAAACAAGAGCCAGAGCATTGACCGCATGGTTTCACTGCTTTTGCAGGGCTATGAGTCAGGGGCAGAAATGTCGCATATTTTCAGGGAAGCAGCATCTGACTTGCTTGAAACAAACACCATCCTGATGGAGCGGAATGCTTCCTTGCTTGTGGAACGATACACGTTGCTTTTTGCCGGCGGCCTGATTGTTCCCGCTGTTTTGGGCCTGATTGCAGGCCTGGTTCAGGGCCTTAACCTTGAGGCCTTTGCATTGCTTGAGCTGGCTTCGGGGCCAGAAAGGCAGGGCCTTTTGGAGGCAGTGCTTTTGGCAAACAGGTTTTACATTGCAGAGTATGCAGTCATTGCCTCTTTTTTTCTTGCAACACAGGAAGGAAGCCCAAAGAAGGCTGTATTGTATGCATGCTTTTTGCTGCCTTGTTCTTTTGCAACCTACTTTGCAGCGCTTTCGTTCTAACAGAAACAGTAACTCTTATTAAGCACTTTAAGCCTCTGTTTAATGCGTGGTGTTTTTTTGAAACCCGATGAAACTGTTAGCTTTGTGGAAAAAAAGCCGCTTAAGCTCGAAGGCTATACTTTGATTGAAGGCTTTCCCGGAATGGGGTTGGTTGGCACGATTGCAGCCAAGTATTTGAGCGAAAAGCTGGGCTGCAGGGAAGCAGGCTATTTGGAGTCACAGTACTTTGTTCCAATAATAAGGGTACACAACGGCCTGCCAGTGCACCCAAGCAGGGTCTATGTAAGCGACAAGCACAAAATAGTTTTGCTGGTTTCAGAGCAGATTGTTCCGCAGCTTTACACTGAAAAGCTGAGCAATTCAATAGTGGACTGGATTCAGAAAAAGAAAATAAAGCGAATAATAAGCTTGAGCGGCATAAGGGCCTTGCCTGAAAAAGCAGGAAAAGAAATAGTTTACGGCATTGCTTCGGACGAGGGAAGCAAAAAAATGCTTAACAAATACGGCGTTGAAGTGATAAAGGAGGGCATTACCTCAGGAATAACTGCCTTGATGATGCTTGAATTCAAGGACCGGTCCTTGGAAGCCTTCAGCCTGCTTGGAAACGTGCAGATTGCAGCAGACTACAAGGCTTCGGCTGCCCTTGTCGAAAAGCTTAATGAAATGTTTTCATTCAACATTGACACAGCTCCCTTAAAAAAGGAAGCAAAGGAAACCCAGAAAGCGCTTTTGGAGCACTTAAAGCAGTTGAAGCAGATTAGCGCAAAAACCAAAAAGCTTGAGCCAGGGCCCCAGACCCCGATGTATACCTAACAACTGTTTTTGGCAAAAAGGCAAAGGATTAAAAATAGGGGAAAACACAAAAGCTATTACCAGTACAGAAAATTGCTTTTAAGGAGGATTACGAAATGCCAAGAAAACCAGCTAAAAAGAAAAACCCTTGGAGAGGGCACGGAGTA
Organism: uncultured archaeon; assembly: GCA_964569815.1. Lineage (GTDB taxonomy): Archaea > Iainarchaeota > Iainarchaeia > Iainarchaeales > CAZMUN01. The sequence continues at coordinate 24,321 of CAZMUN010000006.1, read as the reverse complement.
GTAACAGGCAATGTAAATGTTGCAGGGCCAAAAATAAATGTTAGAACCAGAAGGCCTCAGCTGAACGTAACAAAAGAGCAGGGCGTTCATGTCAGGTCAAGAAAAGTAAAGCCCAAGAACGCAAAAAAGAATGTAACGATTTAAAGCCGTTGAAAAAACACGGCTAATTAGGGGGTAAAAGTATGGCCAGGCGCAGGCGAAAAACGAAAGACCACGGCGTGGTAACGGGCAGGATAAACATTTCAGGGCAAAGGATTCCTGTGAGGGTTAAAAGGCCCACTTTGGATATAACAAAGGAAGAGGGAACAAGGCTAAGGCTGAGGAAAGAAGGCGGTGGAACAAGTCGCCTTATAGTCGAGGGCAGGGGCAGAAGCCCGAGAAGAAGGCCTCGCCTTGAATTCGATTTTGTGGAAATGCGAGAGCGGTTGAAAGGAAGCATCAAAGCAAGGCTTGAGGCATTGGACCATGGGTGGAATATGGCGCCATTGGAGGGAAAAGGCAGGCATATAAGGGTTTCCAATGAGCTGAGGAACGAGTTCAGGCCACAGCTTGAGCAGGCAAAGCAGGCTTTTGAAAGGGATGCAATGGCTGCCTTGGGCAGGCTTGAGCAGGCTTTCAAGGACAAGAAGATAACCAGAACCACTTTGGACAGGCATATGCGCGAATACAAGGAAGCCGTTAGAAAAGCGGGAATCGATTACGAGAAGGCCAGAGGAAAGATTTTGGACGCATACCAAAAGCAGGCGCACGAGGCAAAAATCGTTCCAAGGGCTTCCGGCGTAAAGGGCTATCGTTTTTTCAGGCTGACAAGGTAACCTTGCTTCCGTCTTTTAGCTTAAGCTTTTTTCTCAAGTTTAGTGGGGCAATGAGTTCAACCTCGTTTTTTGGGTGGTTGGTTCTCTCAGGAAAAACCAGTGCAGCTTTTTGCTTTCCTTCAACCAGAACAGGGAAAACGCGGATTTTGCCAAAGCTTCTTTCATCTGTTTCAAAGCCAGGCACTGTCAAAGGGTTTATTGAGGCAAGAAAGCTTTTAAGCCGGGTTTCGTCTACTTCAAGGTTAAGGGTTCCAAAAAAGGGCTTGAAGCCAAGAAGCTTTTTGAAGTGCTTTAAGTAGAAAGGCCTGCTTACATAGTATCGGCCTTCACCCAAACCGCTTTTCAGTGTTCCGGAAAGCCTTGGGTTTTTGGTTTTTTTGAAAAGCTGCTGCAGTTCCAAAAGCCTTTCTTTAAGCATTGACTCGCCTTTTTGGGTTAAGCTGGTTCGGCAGCCTGTTGGCGAGGAATCCAAAAAAACAAGGCCCTGGTTTTTTAGGCTTCGGAGCTTTCTTGAGGCAGTCTGCTGGCTTACGTGAAAACGCGAGGCTATTTTGGATGTCGAGGTTTCGGCAATTCCATGCAATCCCGAGATTTTTGCAAGAAACAAGAGAAGCTGTTCTTCATCCAAAGCAAAAAACCTGTTCTAAGTTGTAAACTTTTTTTCAATGCCATGCCTTGCAACGCATATGGCTGCCAGCATTGACAGCAAGAACAAAGCCAAAGCCATTGGATGTAGCGGCATGCTTGGCAGGTTGAATGGCGTGTCAGCTCCGCCGCCGAACTCTACATTCATTAGGTTGGAGCCGGGCTGGCCGCTTGTAGTGCAGTCTTCCCTGTGCCTTACGTCTATGCCTCGGTCCTTGAATGCTTCAATCAATGGGAGAAGCTGGGCATTGTAAGGGTGCCAGGTTTCTGTATCAGGGTCGTACCAGAACGAGCCGTTTGGGCCTCGTGCTGATAGAAGGGTTTCGGGCGGCATGTCGTTGTAGCTTACTTTTGGAACGCCGTTGTCTGCAGAAAAGTCAAGCTTGTGTTCCTTGCCGTCAGCTGTCTTGAATTTTACTCCTGTTGGGGTTTGTTCAACGTCTCCAACAAGTGGCTGGTCGTAGACTTCGCCTGTTTCCTTGTCTATTATTCTGACTCGGTCCTGGCAGCAGCCCTCTTCGCTTGGATCGCAGCTTGGCGTTGTCTTTTCGCTGTAGAAAATAAAGCGGTGCCTTTCGGTGTCAAACATCTGGAACGGGCCCATTTTTTCAATGGATTGGTTGAAGTTGTCGACTCGTTCGGTAATGGAGCTTTTTTCGCCTGCCTCAAGGTTGGGAATTGCTTCAAGGTCTATGGCTGGCTCAGGGCAGCCTGTTTCAGGGTTTATGACTTTATCAAGCTTTGCCCTTAGGCCTTTTACGTCGTTTCTGTGGAGAATGCTTCTTTCATGGTACTGCAGCCATATCAATAGCTCGCCTGGCTTGCCTGGAACAGGCTTGTAGACTAGTACCCCGTTCTTGAACTGGGCTGAAGTGAATTTTCCGACCGGGAGCTCTTGGCCATTGTAAAGCTTTGTCTGCATGTCGGTTGAAACAACTGCCCTGGCAGCCGCTCCTTGGACAATGTGCCTTGGGGCACCGTTTGCTGTAATGGATTGCTCTTGTGGGTCTGCTGTAATGCTTGGGTAAGAGTCTGTAACGATTGAGTCTAGGGCGCCAAAGGCTTCTGTGATGTCGTCTGTTTCCAAAGGGATTCCTGTCTGCTGTTCAACGTTTTCCCGAATGCATTCAAGAACGCTTGGCTCCAGAACATTGAACCTGTTCTGGGCATTCATTTCAAACAATGGAGTGCCTGGCCCGCCAGGAAGCTCAACTCGGCCTATTCTTTGCGGGATTGCGTAGGCTGGAACCTCTGGCTTCAGGGTTGAGAGCCTTGTGTGGTCCTCGCTTGTGATAACTTCAACCGGGGGCTCGCCTTTTTTCTGCACTGAGATTGTGCCTTTTTCGTTGTCTACTGTTATTGCCAGCTCTTTGACAGTGTCTTCAAGCACGGTTTTTCTTGTGGTGTCGTAGTTTACTGGGTATGTGTCGCCTTTGAACCAGAAGAAGAATGTTTGGCTGAAGTCAATTAGGCCCTTGGTCGTGCCCTTTGTTTCAACCTGCATTTGGAGAAGTTCTTTTGATTTGGCTTTTTGGCCCACTTCGTTTACTTTTTCAAAGAAAGAGGACATTACATTGTCCCACATTCCCTGCTTTTCTTCTTCACTTTGGTCTTCCCACGGCCTTGGGAAGGTTACCCTGTCCTCGTCTTCCTTTCTTTCAGCAGGCGTATAAGGCTGGCCTTCTTCATCGCGGGGCGGCTTGTCTTCTTCGTCAAGCCTTTTTTCTTGAGCTGGCTGCTGGCCCTTTACAAGGCTTGAAAAGCTTTCAACGATTCCGCCAGCTGCTTTGCTTGCTTTCTGGTTTGCTGGTTCAACGTCTGCCTTTTCCTTGTCGTATGCAGCGTACATGTGAATGAAATATCCTTCCACGTCGTCAACACAGCCCTGAAGCTTTGGGACAATCAGGGTTTGTTGGATAACGGAACCGATTATGCCTGACCAGAAGAAAATCGCGTAACCGAGGGATTCGCCGAATGCAAGTATTCCTGCAGCCCTTTGCGGGTTGTCTCCCAAAAAGCCCATTCCGATTTCTTTGACTGCGTCTTTGCATAGGGTTTTGTCCTTTTTTGCCTCGAGGAGGTCTATTGGTTCGGCTTCCTGGCCCATGCGTGGTGCGACAACGCCTGTCAGGTTTGTGTGGTGGGCAAAGCCAATCAGGGTTGTTCCCTCTTCTTTTGCGTCCTCGTCCAAAATGTCTTCAAGGAAGTAAGAATCTATGTCTTGCTCTGCATCGAACGAGACAACGACTTGGCCGCGGCCTGTTCTTTGAAGCTCTTCTATTGCTCCCTGGGATGCAGTCTGAGGCATGTAGACAAAGCCGCAGGTCGCACAGTCAGGCCTTGTTGAGGTAAAGTATGCAATGTTTTCAACTTCGCGGCGCCAGCCGCTTAAAGGGTTTGTGAGCTTTTTGTAGGTTTCGTTTCCGACATTGAACTGCTCCATTGTGTAGTCAAGAACCATTTTCCAGGGAAGCTTGTTCAAAACCTGTGAAAAGATTTCGCCCTCATCAGAGCCGTGCTGGGCAAAGACGTCAAGGAAAGCGTCGTCGAATATTTCTTCCCCTTCAGTGTAAACCGTTACTTCTTTCCAGGTGTCTGGAAGCTGGAATGCGGACATTCCCTCAAAGCCAAAGCCTCGCTTGCCCTGCCAGAAGAGGAAAGGCATTATGGTCCACTTGATTCCGCCTTTTACGCTGAAATAGCTTTTAAGGATTTCTTGCTCATGGGCAAAGGCCTTGTCAAGAACGTTGTAGTAGCGTCTGGCCTGGCCGGCGAAGTTTCTTTCAACCAGCGTGTTGTAAAGCCTGTCAACGTTTTTGGGAAGCGTGCTGGAAACACGGTTGGCACGGCTGCTTGTAAGCCTTTTTGCAAACATTTCAGGCGTTTCCGGGTCAATAGGGACCCAGTCTGATTGAAAGACTTTGACTTTTCCTGCTGGCGACTCTTTTGCAATGAAGTCAAGGTTTTCAGGCCTTATGGGTATTAGGTCACCGCGCTCTGTTCTGGCGGCCTTGTCAACAAACCTTGAAAAGTTTTTTCTCAGGTCTTCAACCGCTACCTCGTCCAAAAACTTGCTGTTGTCGCTTATTTTGTAGAACTGCATCAGGCCGTCGCCGGTTGTATCGTAAGGGAAGCCGGCCCTGGCCCAGTTTCCGTTGTCAGAGAATTCTTTTACAACGCTTCCAATGTGCTTGCTGTCCCCGCTCAGAGGAAGCAGGTGGTCAATTCCCTTTTCCTTTACCGCAAAGTTGTAGAGGCCGCCTGGCTCTTCATGAAGCCATAGTTCGATTGCGTCAAGGCGCAGGTGGTCGCCGTCTGCCAAAAACATCAGTCGGCCGTTTGTCTGGGCAAACTCGCTCAAGGCAGCTCTGGCCTCAGGGCTGTTTGCCCCGAATTTTCTTACAGCGGTTTTGTAGGCGTCCTGCGCATGGTCGTATATTGCTTTGTTTGCATGGCCATAGCCGCGAAGGTCTTTTATTTGCTTGAAGAACTCGCCTCTTGTAACCGGGTCGGTCATTTCATCCAAATAGCCGCCTGCTTTGGTCCATTCGTTTACGGATTTTCTCCAGCCGCCTCCCTTTACAAAAGAGTAACCAGAATCCCAGTCCGAGTTCTCAATTCCCTTGGTCCAAGCGTCGCCAAAGCCGTATTTGTCTGTCCTGGTGACCATTCTTTTAAGCCTTGCTTCGCCCAAAACGCTTTCCGGGTCCCAGAAGTTCCTCCTTGCCCATTTCATGAGCCTGTTGTCTGTGCCTGTCAAGGGAAAGCCGCGCCTTGTAAGATAGCCAGCGTACTTTTTAGCCTGGCCGAAGAGTGTTGGCCCAAATGCTGATATGACGAGCTCGCTAGAGAACCAGCTGTTGAAGTACTTGTCAAACATGCTGTAAATGCTGATGATTGAGGCAGAGTCATCGCCTGTCGTAGCCATGGTTGCAGTGAACTCTTCCGTTCTTACACTGTTTTTTATCAGGCTGGATTCTCTGGAAAAGTATTCTGCTTCCAATGAGTTCATGTCTGTTTCGGCTGCAATCTTTTGCCTTACCTGTTCTGCCTCTTCTGCAGTGTACTGGCCTGTGGAGTCGCCGGCAAAAATGCTTTTCACGTCATTCCAAACGTTTTTGAAGTTTGAGACAATTCCTGTGCCACTGTTCCTGAATTCAAGCTGCTTGCCTTCAACAGGGCAGCCGCGACCGTCTGCAAAAAGCGTTTCCAGGTTCCTGCACTGGCCTATCCTGATGGTGTCGTCAAGGCTTACTCCAAAGGCAAAAGGCCCATCAACCCTGGTGTTGAACAAGAAAGAGGTTTCACCGGCGTCAATTTTTGTGCTTGGGACTTCGTTGGCTATGGATTCGCCGTCAGGCTGTTTTTGCACAATCACGTTGTTTTCAAGCTCGTCCCTTTCAGGGTTTGCTCCGCGGCCGCTGTTAATGTTGTCAATTGAAAGCCCAGGGTTTTCAATTTCAGTTTCGTCTTTTAGCTTTTGAACTTCCTCTGGCTTCAAAACGTTTTCTCCGGACTGGCGCTCGTTTTCCGGGGCATAGCACTTGAATTCAAGGCTCTTTGGCTCTTCAACCACTTCAGGCCGACCGTCTTCTCCGCCGCCGTCTTCAGAGCCATTGGCGTTGCTTTCTTCCGAGGGAAGCTCCTGCGAGAAGCCTGTTGAAAAGCTGAGGTTAAGCAAAAGGGCGATAAGCGCAATGCACGCAAACCTTTTCAAAAAATGTTTTTCCATCAAATCGGGCTCCAGAAAAGCTTCCAGATTATTGCGGCGCCAAGCCAGGGCAATGCAAACAGTAGTATAAGCCAGGCAAGGACAGAAGTCAAAAACACTGTAACAAAGGTGTAGGCCAAAGCAGGCATCTTAAGCTTTTCCTTAAGCTTTTCCTCGGCAAAGGATGCAAAGAAAAGCAAGGGCATTAAAAGGATTGAAAAAAACAAGGCAGACAAAAGGTTTTTGACAATAGTAAGAATGATTGCCATGGCAAGGTCAAGGCCTGTAAGCTGAAACATTTCAGGAACAAACCCCAAGTCTGCTGCAAGAAAACCAGTGAAGTATGGGGCAAGATAAAGCACGAAAACAAGGGGGGTAAGCACAACAAAGGCAGTGGAAAAGGCAGCCAAAATCCAGGAAAGCCTGAACTTTTTTCTCAGAAAGGCATTGAGCTTTTGGGCAGGCAAAACAAGAAGAAAAACTGGCACGGCCACGATAAGGCCAAGCCTGACAAGGCCAAGCAAGGCAAACGCTATCTCAGCCAACAAGTCTAAGGGCATAAAGAATATAGAAACCAAAACAGGTATAAAAGCCTTTTTGCAGGGCAAAAAGCCTTGGAAAAAAACGCAGTTTTAGTGCAAAGCCCTTTTTCCAAAGAAAAAAAAAACCGTTCAAAAAAAGGTTTGCAAAAAAAAACGCTTAGCCTGCCTTGGGGAAAAAACCGCGCAAAAGCTAAAAGCGTTAAAAAGCTAAAAGCGTTAATATGTTACTCATTATATAGGTTGCTTGCATCCGCCGTTAATGAAATAGGTTGTTCGCATTCCAGGGCAGTCCTTGTTCTTGGAAACCAGGGGAGCATTAATGCCTTTTTTGCACAAAGGATTGTACTTGGTTCGCATCTGCAAAATGGAAAGCTGCTTGCCAATAGTGTAAATGCTTGAACCGGTTTTCTTTGAAAGCTTTTCCAAAGTGCAGGGCCCGGAAGCCAACTCTAAAAGAATCCTGCGCTGCAAAGGCGAAAGCCTTTCAAAAACGGTTTGGTCAACTGCAATAGGTTCTTGCTCAGCCTCTTCCAAAAAAAAACCCCTTATTAACGTGTAATAATTAGTAAAACAAAAGAATTTAAAGTTAATGATTTAACAGGAAAAGGTTAACAGGGCCTGTTTGGGTTTTTTTTCAGGAACGGTTTCATTGAAACAGGCCCGAGCTTCAGCAAAAACAGGGCAGGGTTTCAAAAAAAGGAAACCCTGCTTCAACACAATTTTTTTGCCGTCTTCCAAAAGCCGCATAAGGGTTGACTAAAAGAGTAGGTATTTAAGCATTTAAGGCAGAATAAATATGGTCTGAATTTCAGATACAAAAATCGAGGTGGGGTTATGAGTATGCGAAAGCACAATCAAACAACTATTTTTAACAAACAAACTTTTAGGAGTGAAGGATTCTTACCATATGCAAAATATCCGCTGCTGTTCCTCTGCCTTTTAACACTAGCCGTTTCGGCTTCCGCAGCACACACCCCAACAGCAGAACTTGAGCCAGAATGGTCACAGGGAAACGCAACAGTCAACTACACAGTAACCATGTCAAGCCTGGCAGGCGACGACGACATCGACGAAGTCAGGATAATTAAAAGCCCCGGCTACACAAACTTTATATGTGAAGCAAAAGCAGGATGGCACCTCATTCACGTTGACCCATGGTTTGACCCAGAGTTCCCAGGAGAATTGACAGAGCTCTGCTGGTACTACACAACCGACCCCAGCAACAACATTCCAGGCGGAGGCAGTGAAGAGTTCGAATTCTCTGCAACGGTTCCACCAGACGAAGGATGCAACTTCAAGTGGAAGTTTGAAACAAGAGATGAAGAAAGTTCAACCTACGGCGAATGGGAAATAACTTACGATTACACCAACATCGACTCAACCGAGCCAATTGTTGAGAAGACCATGGCAGGAGGCCAAACTTCAGGGCCTTGCCCGCCAGAAGCAGGCGAAGAGTGCTGGATGACACAAGGCACTACAATAACAGTCTGCTCAGAGGACCAAGGGGACGAAACCTGCCAAGATTTCACAGGAAATGCCAACACCAAGAGCGGCGTTGCATACTGTGATTTCACGCTTGCCTTGGACGGTTCTTTGGAGGAAGAATGGACAGTTGAAGACAATGACAACGATGACGACAACGACAACGCAGGGGAAATATGCACCGATGTTACCTTTGACGAGGACTCACTGCACGAATTAACGGTAGAGTGCTACGACAAGGCAGGAAACGTTGTTGTTGACACCGAGCTTTTCAGGGTTGATGACACGCCGCCAGAAACCACGAAAAGGTTTATTGGCCCGCAAAAAATAGACGGCCTTGTGGAATGGATTGATGGCGTAACAGAAATAGAATTGAACGCTGTTGACCCAGACCCAACAGGCCAAAGCTGCAACATCGGAGTGGACAAGACATGGTACATAAACACGCTAGTGCCGGATGAATTCTGTGAAAACCCGGAGCAAATGTGCCAGCCTGTTTGTGAAAACCCTTACACATGCGAGCAGGACAGCGTTTGCCACAACACCTGGATTACAATAGACTGGGCACAGGAATACTGCACAGACAACTGGGAAGCAGGCCAGTACGCAAGCTGGGAAGAATGCGTTGAAAGCAATGTGCACAGGTGCTGTGACGGCGAATTCGGCAACCAAAACTGTGCACCAGGAATAGCCATGTGCGAAATAGGCTGCCTTGAAATGCCAGGATACGATGGAGAAATAGACGAGCTCTGGTGGCTTTACGAAGGGCCATTTGCAAAAAACGAGGAATCATGCCACATTCTCCAGTACTTCAGCATAGACCACTTGGGAAACGTTGAAGAAATGCAGACAAACTGCTTCTTCGTTGACAAGACGCCGCCGGAAGTGCACAAGGATAACGGCGAAGCAATTCCAGGCTCGGGAGAGCCTGATTTCATTACAGGAGACAATCCAAACGGAGATTTCCACTGGATTACAACAGAAATGCCAATAACATTCACTTGTACAGACCAAGAGCCACACCCATCAGGCGATGAACAGCTCTGCTACAAGGTTTCATACGACCAGGACCCTGAGGGATACAACACAGACGAATACTGCCCAGGGCCTTTGAACGCAGAAGGATACTGCTGTGTTGACGCAGGACCACAGGCACCATATGAATTCTATTTCCAAGAAGAGTCAATGCACGACCTGGAATACTACTGTGTTGACGCAGTGGAAAAGAAGAGTGAAGTTCACACCCAATACTATAAAGTGGACGACACGCCGCCAAGCATTGCAAAAACAATGATTGGAACAGACCATTTGGGCCAGTGCCCACCAACACAGCCTGGCGACGAATGCTATGTAAGAGACGACGGAGTAAACGGCGTAAGGGTTGAGGTTGAAGACGGAGGCCCAATCTGCGCAGTGGACGAAGTGACCTGCCAGTATACCCTTGAATGGGAAGGCCAGATAATCGGCGAAGAAGAATTTGGTGAAGAGGGAGTTGATATAATCTTTACAGAGGACTCAGAGCACACCCTCACCATCAACTGTGAAGACGCATTAGGCAATGAAATGGAAGAAGACGTTGAAGTCTTCTTGGTTGACTCGCTGCCGCCGGAAACAAAGAAAGCATACGGCGACCCAAAAAAGGTCGAGCCAAGGTGCGAATCAATGTGCGAAAGCCAGTGCGTTGGAGCAGGGCCGGACTGCATGGTTGAATGCGTTCACGCAAACTGCACCCACTGGATAACGAGCGCAACAGAGGTTACGCTTGCAGCAGAAGACGAAAAAGTGGGCGTAGAAACAGTCTATTGGAGAAACGAGCTTGTTGACGATGCAAAATGCTGGGATGTAATGGAATGCAATCCAATGCACAGTTCACAAGACCCAGGTTGGACTGAATACACAGAGCCTTTCACAAAAGGAGAGGAAAGCTGCCATATGATAGAATACTATTCTGTGGACAGGCTTGGAAACGAGGAAATTGTAAAAGCCCAGTGCGTGTTCGTTGACAACACGCCGCCAGAAGGAATCAAGGAAGTTGGCGAGCCAAAGATTCCATGCGAGGGCACTGAAAGGGCATGCGAAGGCAGCCCAGAAACAGGCGCATGCGAAGTATACGACCAAGCGCAGTGCAGCTTTTTCCCAGGATGCGACTGGGTAACAGAGCCAAGCACTTTCACCTGCGAGGGAACTCCAGTAACAGAGGCCTGCAACTATTACGGTGAAAACCAGTGCCTGGCAGTGCCAGGATGCGACTGGGTTTCAACAGGCGGCACCTGCTATGGCGAACCATACTGCGGGGAATACATAGACCAGGTAGCTTGCGAAACGAATGAATGCATGTGGTCAGGGGGAAGCGACTACTGTGCTGGAACTCCTACGGCCTGTGAGGCTGCAGCAGCAGGCTGGCCACAGGACCCGGAAGGAAAGTGCCTTGAAACAATGGGCTGTGACTGGGTTGAAACGCCTGGAACAGGAAACTGTGAAGGCACTCCAATGTACGATTGTGCAGAAATCCAGTCACAGGGATATGGTGCAGGATGGGATGACAAGTGCACTGAAACGCCTGGATGCAGCTGGAATACACAAGATGAATGTGATTGGTGGGTAAGGGACCCGACAGTGGCAGAGCCAACGCTCATAACACTGGACTGTGAGGACCAAGGAGAGCACCCTGTTGAACAGGAAACAGTTTGCTACAGAGTTTCCTTCGACAGCGAGGAAACACCATACCTTACAGGCGAGTACTGCAGCCAGTTCGGCGGAGAAATGGTAAACGAATGGTGCTGTGCATATGTAGGAGACGACTTGGTGCAGGCAATTGTTGCGCCAGGAACAGACCCCCTACAGGTAAACGGATTAGAATTTGAGAACAAGTACGAGCTGTACTTTATGGAAGACAGCCTCCACGACCTTGAATTCTACTGCATGGACCATTTGGGTAACACGGAATCAGAAACAGACTACGAGCTGTTCAAGGTTGACAGCATTCCGCCAGAAACAGAAAAGACTTACGAGCCAGAAGCATACATTAGCCCGGAAGGATTGGAATTCATTGACACAGTGCACCAGATAAGGCTAACAGCAGAGGACGGCGGGGCAGTGTGCGCAGTAGGGCTTGAGGACACATTCTACAGGGTCAGCTTGATGAGAGACGAAGCATGCGAAGACCCAGGCAACTGCGTAAGTGCAATGGAATTATGGCATACTGAAGAATGTGAAGGATGGGCTTGCCTTGGGCAGGCAAACCAGGATTTCATGGTAACAGGAAGGGCCGATTCAACAAACTGGGATCTTGCAATAGGCATTCCGGACACAGGAGACCCGGCAACAACAGTGGCAAGCTTGGAAGAGCTTCCGTGGGCAAACGGGGGAATTCCAGTGCCGTTTGAAGTAAGCTATGATGCAGAAACAGGCCTAGTGGAATACACTGTTGACGGCCAGACCATAAGCTACACATACGATGCAGGAAAGGCCTTTGAATACCTTGTCCTAATGTCAAAAGGAAGGGAAGGAGGCTGTGACATGGCCTTGCTTGGCGTTAAAGTAAACGGCAACGCAGTAGGCAACGTGATTTCAGCAGGAAACTATGAAGGCCTTGTGGTAAACGTTCCAGACACGGCCCAGATTAATGGATTCAAGGTAACAGGCCAGGCAGCAATGCACTGGAACGGGGAATGCAAAAAGCAGGAGATTCCGGCAATGCACGTGTTTGCAATGGGAACACACGACAACGAATGGAAGAAATATGAGGGAATGTTCGGAATCGAAGAGGAATCCTGCCACATGATAGAGTACTATTCGGTGGACAGGCTTGGAAACCCGGAGGCAGTAAAAAACCAGTGTGTCTTCGTTGACAAGAGGCCACCAGAAATAACAAAAGACTACAACAGGCCGTTCTTTGAAGAAGAAGGCAAGGAATGGATTAACTCACAAACAGAAATCTTAATAAGCGCAGAGGACCCAGAACCGCATCCAAGCGGCCTTGCAAGCCTGGAATACAGAATTTCACTGGTTGACGACATGTACTGCGAGGACCAGGTTGTATGCCAGGATGCAACAGGGTCAGGGGACTGGGATCCAGTTGACGGCCCGGAAAGGATTGGCGAAGAATCATGCCACCTTATTGAAATAAGGGCAGAGGACAACGTCGGCAAGGAATCAGAGCACAAGCAATGCGTCTATGTCGACAATTCAGCGCCAGACCCAGAGAAAACGGTTGGCGAACCCAAAACAGTGTGGGACGGCCTTGACAGCATCTACTACGATCTGGATGAGTTCTGCACAGAGCCAGGAAAATGCTGGAAGGTCACACTGCTGACCCCAATAAAGCTGGATTGTGTTGACCCACTGCCGCACCCGGTTGGCCACGAAACAGTGTGCTTCAACGTTGAAGTGGATGCAGACGACGAAACAGCCAGGTATTGCTCAGAAATGGGTGGTGCAATGAACGAGGAAGACGGCTACTGCTGCCTGCAGGGCACGACAGACCAGTTCTTCTTCCTGGAAGAAACAGAACACAACCTAAAGTACTACTGCGTTGACGCATTGGGCAACGAAGGCAAAATCGATGACGAGAAATTCAAGGTAACAGGCACGAAATTTGAGATGGAACTCAACAAAAAGTGGAATTTGGTTTCAGTGCCTTTCGTTCTATTGGACGACAACGTCAGCGAAGTATTCAGCGATGTGGAAGAAAACCTTGACAGCGTCTGGACCTATGATGCTGCAACAGACGAATGGTTTGTCTACAGGCCAGGAAACCCGGCGACAAGCGATCTTTCAACAGTAACACCAGGATGGGGCTACTGGGTTGCAATGCTTGAAGAGGATCTTTTGACAATCGGCGGAAGCCTGTTCAGCCCGGCAACAACGCCTCCAAGCAGGGAACTGCCGAGAGGATGGAACCTGATTGGGTACTATGGCGCAGATGACGGAGAAGGCAATGCCATCTTAGAGTATATGGGGCCTGTTGGAGCAGGAAAGGTGGCCCACTGTGCACTTTGGTCATTGGGAAGCAGTGTACTAAATAAGGGTTGGTCTACAATGTATACCTACTGGGAACCGGACAACCCTAGCCAGTGGAAGCCACTAGATAGGTTGGATTATATGGATCCAGGCGCAGGTTACTGGGCGCTAATCACAGAGGAAAGCACAGGGCTTTACGCGCCTACAACAAGCTGCGGGTTGTTGATGGACTTCATCTTCGGGGCATAAACAGCCCCCCCCTTTTTTTTATTTTTTCAACAGGGAGAAATAGATTTATATTTCTTTTCATTTATTAACTATATAAAGTGGGTATAATGGGTTTGGGAAGAATCTTTTCAGTGGCTTTTTTTACGCTTATTTTTTTGACTTCGGTTTACGCCCAGCCCTCCATCCCCCACCAATTTTATGGGTTTGTTACAATAAACGGCGCTGCAGCCGACAACGCAAGCATAACAGCCGAAATCGGCGGCACAGAATTTGGAAACACTGTTTCCATTAACGGAAATTACGGAATCGAGCCAGGTGAAATCTTTTTTGTGCACGACCCAAACGGCAACAACACCGGAAAAGAAATCAGCTTTTTTATAAACGATAGCCCTGCAAACCAGGGGCCGGTTACTTTCCAAAAAGGCGGATACACCATGCTTAACTTGAGCCTTGGAACCGAACCCTTTTGTGGAGACGGTTTCTGCTCTGCAGGCGAAACAACCGATTCATGCCCTCAAGACTGCGGTTTGGCGCCTATGTGCGGCGATGACGTCTGCGATGCAGATGAGGACTGCTCAAACTGCCCTGCAGACTGCGGGGAATGCGGGCCTGTATGCGGCGACGGAGCATGCAATGGCGACGAAACAGCTGACACCTGCCCAGGAGACTGTGGCGGGGGCACTCCAGGCGGCGGAAGCCCTGGCGGAGGCAGCCCTGGAGGCGGCGGAGGCGGAGGAGCCGAACTGACTGTCGGCATTCAGGGAAACTGTGCAGGCCAGGAAATTGTCGTGGAAGTGCTGAACGACTGGGGAAACCCTGCCAACAACAGCACTGTAAAGGTAAGGCAGGATAATGCAACCTTGCATGAAGACGTGACAGGCGATGACGGCATTGTAACCTTTGTTTTGAACGCGCCAGGCAGTTACAGTTTTATTACTACAAGAAACATGTACCGCGCCAACTATAAGACAATTGAGATAGTGGAATGCGCTGGCAATGAAACAGGTTCGAACGGAACCAGCGGGGAAGGCGAAGGAACAGCCGGTGAAGACCTTTGCATTAATGTAAACTGTGACGACCAAAACCCTTGCACTAACGAGTTCTGCGTTTCGGAGACAGGCCACTGCAGTTACACCAACCAGGTTGACGGAGTAGCCTGCGGGGAAGCAGGGCAGTGCATTGAAGGAAAATGTGTTGAGCCAGGCGAGGAAACCCTGGAGGGACAGCAGAATGGTGTTGCAGCAGGCTTATTTGGAGCAGGCTTTTTTGGCCTAAGTTCAGGGCAGGCAACAGGCCTTGGCATCGTTTTAGTTGCACTTATTGCTTTAGCAGCATCAGCAGCAGCCTATTTGGCTTCTGTTAGGAAGAAAAAGTAAGGGCCTTTCAGTAAGCTGTTTTTACAGGCCTTTTTTTATCGATTCAGCTCTTTTTCAAAACAATTAAATAGTGCAAGGCACTAAAATAGTTCTGGCTATTGTTTAGCAGAGTGCTTTTGTTATGGGTGGAAAGGTTCCAAGAAGGCTCAGGCGGTTTCAGCGGCAGGGCGAGATTCCTGAAGGGTATGAAGACGACTTGGAGATTGCGGAATCTGTTGCAGGGCAGCCCAAAAAGGATTTGACGAAAGAGGAAAAGGAAGAGATTACAATGCAGCTTGCTTTGGACGAGGTGAAAAAGTTCAAGGAACAGCACAAAAGGCTTCCCAAAAAAGAGGAATATGAAAAGATTGCTGAAAGCATTTACGAGCAGCTTCACGACCAAGCGAAAAGAGCGAAGAAAGCTGAAAGGCTTGCAAGAAAAAGGCCATCAAAGCGCGATAAAAAGGCACAAAGGGATGAAAAGCGCGCCAAAAGGAAAAGAAGGCGTGGAAAAAAGGATGAAGAAGAGGAACAGGAAGAAGCCTTGGACCAGAAGTCTGCCTTGTTTGGCAAAATGAAGGGCGCTGCAAAAGGCTTAACACAGGAAGAAATAAAGGGGATGAGTGTTGAAGACCTTTTTGGCGGCACGGAAAAGAAGGGAAAAGGCAAGGCAGGCCAAAGCATTGGAGACGAGTTCGATTTAGCAGGCCTTTCAAACCTTGATAGCTCTGTTCAGGAAGAGCGGGAAAAGTGCCCAAAGTGCGGTGCAGAAACAGACGAAGTGGTTTTTTGCCCGGAATGCGGCACTGCTTTTTGTGAAAACTGTGCAAAAAAGGTTGAGAAACTGGGCAGCACTAAAACATACACTTGCCCAAAATGCAAAAACAAGATAAAGAAATAGCTTTTTTTGGTGTCGGAATTGTTTCCGGCTGGCTGCCTTTAGTTGGCTGGAATTGTGGCAAACAGGTCGCAGTTCAGGCCTGCAATCTTTTCGTCTATTGGTGTCGGAATCCACATCGTAAGGTTGGCCTGTGCAGGAGGATAGCTTTGGTTGTTGCTTTCATCCAGCCTTACAAGCTGTATCCGCGCATTGCTTTGGGCGCTTGCGCCAACTGCTTCAATCAATGCATCCACGTCTGACAAGTCAGCGGGTTTGCAGAAGTGTATTCTTGCATCCCCCGGAATTACTTCACGGCCGCCTCCTGGCTTGTCCCTGAATTCGGGTTCAGCCCTGCTGTAAACCATTACAAAGGCAAACTCTTTGGTGTCAAAGGCGTAAAGGTAGAACATGTAGTCAAAGTTTCCTGCTATTGGCTGCATTATCCCTGAAACGTTTTGGGCCAAGACCTCCTGTGTTTCGTCGATTTCGGAGTCGTCGGCAAAGTCTTCTTTTACCGCGGCAAGCAGGTAATCTACTTCAGGGGCCTGTTCCAGGGTCTGGCCAGGAATCCTTGGAGTGCTGCTGTAAAGTATTGTTTCAAGGGCGCCTGTTGCATACTCGCGCCAGTACTGGGTTACAACCCTTTGCTGCAGTGTAACGCCGTGGCTTGAGGCAAAAAAGAACATGAACGTGCTAAGCGTTGAAACTATTAAAAGAAAGTAAAGCGCGTCAGTTAAGGCAGCTTGCGCTTTTTTGTTTAACGCCATGTGACCACCACCAAAAGCATTGGCCTTACGTAGAAAAGGCCTGTTTGAGAATTTTGGAATTCAAGGGCAACAGGAAAAGACCTTATTATCAGGTTAATGCTTTCATTTGTGGGCCTTTCGTTTTGCCCTGTGTTGCTGCACACGAATTTTTGGCCGTTGCTTTCAAAAAAGTCCTGTTCCAGGGTGTCAAGGTTTAGGCCTGGAAAGGTCTGCCCAGGGCCTGTTGAAAGAGGCACAAGGCCTGCAGTAAACTTTATTCTTTTGTATATTTTTGCTTCTTCACAGCGCGAATCAAATGCGCCAAAGCCTGACAGGTAGTTGTTGCCCTTCAAAGAGTCCCCTATTTTTAGGGCGTCAATGCTGTCCTGGAAAGAACGGCCTTTTTCGTCAAAGGCATTCCATGTAAAGGTAAACACATAGAAAAACATCATCAGTGCAAAAACCAGTGGAATCAGGGAGGGCAAGTCATCGCCAATTGGCCCAATGAACCCGGATTTTTTCATGGCGTTGCCCCGCAGGTTATTTTTGTTGCACAGTCCTCTGGCTTTGGCAGGCAAGTTGACTCACGGTTTTGGCCTGAGCATACTTTGAGCCAGCAGCTTGCTTTTCCTGCATGGGACTCGCAGACCCCTGGAGAAGAAGAGCAGGCAATCAAATGCAAATAGTCTTTTCCAAGGTACTGCTCTTTTACCAGGATAAGGCTGTTTTTTGTTGAGACGCCGGGCGATTCTGGGTCAAGGGTTATTGTAGGCTGTTCTGAGAAAACCCCGCTTTGCACGTCCCAGTCGTAGAGGAAAATTTCTGCATCTACCTTTATGCTGCTTGTTGCAATTATTTTGTCTCTTTCCTTTCTGCTTGCTATCTGGAAAATCACTATGTTTGGCTCTCCTTGCACAGGCTGTTCAGGGAAACGCTTTATGTACATCACGTAATAAAACCGTTCAGCCGGAGAAAAACCGCCGTAGTATTCTATGGCCCTTGGTACTGTAATGCTTGACTTCCTGCAGGTTATCTGCTCTGCCATGAGGCCGTGGACTGATTCTATTGCGTCTTTTACCATGAGCTGGGCCTGGTGGGAAATCATTATGTTTGCCAGGCTGAACATGAAGAAGGCGATTATTGCAAACAGGGCAGTAACCAAAATCAGGAGATTCAGCTTGCTTAAAGTAAATCCAAGCATTTTTATCAGCTGTCCTTCATGCGGTAAGCGCAAATCGTGGGGTAAGTGCTTGTAACCGCGGTCTTGTTGACCAAAAGGTATGTTCCCTGCTTTATTTCGTCTCGGAAGTCAATGAGCTCTTCGTCCTGCCTGTCGGGGCAGTTTCCCGCAAGGTATGGGAAAACCGTGTCAGGGCTTATGTCAATGCATTTTCTTATTGCAAAAGCGGAACCAGAGCTTTTTCCGCTGTAAAAGTAGTTAAGAAGAGTGCATACATTTCTTGCGGTTCCACAGTATTCTGCGCAAATTCTTGGCTCGGATTCGTCCCCTATAGAAACGTGTTCCTCCTCAGGGTTGTAGCAGGTGCTTAACTGGAAAACGATTTGCTGGGGGCTTCGTTCTGTAACAGCTGCCTCAAGCTTTGTTTTCATTTCTTCCAGCTTTGCGTTTATTTCGTTGTAGCATTTTTGCTCGTTCAGGATATTCATTGCATTCAGTCCAATGAATATCACAAAGCCCATTACTATTACTGCTATGAGCAGTTCAAATGGCGCGGATTCCTGGCCTTTTCTGTTAAGCATTTAACCAGAGAAAAAGAAGTCGAAAGAAGTATTTAACCGTAACGCATGCTTTTAGGAGGGCTTTGGCTTGGTTTGCTTTACCACCTGCTGGCTTTGCTGGAACATGGGCTTTATTACTGTGATAAGAAGAAGGGCTGCTATTATCAGTATTATGAGCATGTAAACAGAGCTCCACTCGCTTTGGGCCTTTTGCTCTGACCAAAAACTCCTTTTAGGCATACTATTACTTCTGTCGAAAGCCATATTTAAGGGTTTTGATTAAAAAAAAAGAGAAGAAGAAATAAAGCAAGCTATTTAGCTTCTTGTTAAAACCAGTGCACAGCATTTTGCGCTTTCACTGCATATTGCATCACAGGCTTCTTCAATGTCAGGGTCTCCGTCTCCTTCAAGCAGGTCGTCTTCGTAGACATCTATGTCGTTCAAGAGCTCGTCCTTGTCTACGTTGCAGACAATTGCTATCTGCGCGGTCTTTTCAGTGCTGCCATTGTACCTGATCCTGTGCTGTTCATCCTCATCGCAATTAAGGCATTCAAAGCCATCGTCTTCCGTGAATTCGCCTGTGCTCATGCAGATTTGGTCCTTGCTTATTGGAAGCCTGTCAGAAAGGGCGCTTGCAGTAAGAACATAGTTTGGAGTAAAAACCACTTCCTTGGTATGCTCTAATGCGCCAGGCTGCGCTATTTTGGAGGACATCATGGATTTTGTTTCCTCCAAAGGGTCTGCCTTGATAAGGCCCATTACCTGCATGATTATTGGAATCAGTATTGCGAGGATAGCCATTGCAACTATTGCTGCAATAAGCAGTTTGAAGGTGCTGTACGCCTGTCCTTTTTCGTTTAACAAATAATCACCTAATTAGAAAACAGTTTTCTAGTATTTAAAGTTTTCTTAAGAGAAGTCTTTTGAAAAGCTTATAATGCAGTAGGTTTCACAGCTTGCTTCGCCTACTGCTGTTCCCGGCAGGCACTTGTAGTAGACGCTTGTCTGGATAAGGGTGTTTATTGTAATGGCTTTTCCGCTTCCAGCCAGCTTGAAAGCCGAGCTGTCCTCTGCATCAAGCTCAATGCATTCGGCTTCAATGCCTGCTGTTGCAGCTGCAAATGCCCTTGAGCTGTAGCTGGCCCCGTCTTTCAGAACAAGATTTTTTTGGACTATGACGCTTCCATCAGGGCTGTTTAGGGCTTTGGTGAACCCCTCATAAAGCTGTTTTTCGCTTACTTTCCATCGCCATTGGTCTATTTGGTTCACTACCCCTAGAATTATTACCAGTATAAAAACTACGAGAACTGCTTCAATCAATAAGCGAAAGCCTGCGCTTTCCTGGCCTTTTGAATTCATTACCCGAAAAAGCCCCCTACTACTATTCCGGAAGCTATAACTGAAACAATGAAAACAGCGGACGCGATTGGCAGGTTTCTTGCAAGGTTTATGTAAAACAGGGTCTTGTTGTCTTCCTGTATTTTGGTTGTAAAGTAGGTCATTATTATGACGAGCTCTATTACATAGATTCCGACAATGAGCAGGAATTCCAATGGCGTGACCATGCTGTCAAAGCTTGCTCCCCCGATGTCAAAGCCCCCTGAAGAAATCGAGGGAACGTTGAATGGCACTGAACCGGAGTTTTCGCTCAAGGAATCCAATGTTTTTGTCAAATTGCTTGTCATGATAGTCCCGAGAGTAAGCATTACAACTTTTTGCAGTGCAGTGGTAACACCCAAAACCACGGGGGCAATGAATACTGCCATTGTTTTCATCATCCCGGTTGTGTCAGAAATCAGGACCTTGAGGGTCTCGTTGACTTTTTCCGCGTTTCTGAGCTGAAGCGACAAGGAGATAAGGGTTCGTGCGGCAACGTTTACTCCAAGCTTTACCGAGTCCACCATTATTTTCATTCCTGTTTGGATTGTTTTGCTTGGCAAATTTTTCAAGCTGCCGTAGTTTTTGTCAAAAACTGCGGCTTGTAAAGGCAGCCCAAGAAGCTCAATGTTTTCAACCGTTTTTCCAAAAAGCCTTTGCGATATCCTGAAATCAGGCAAAAAGTTTCGGGTGTGCTTCAGGGCTTCTTCAACAGGCTTGTTTTCACCCAAGCGCGATGCAAGAATGTAGAGGCTGTCCTTGAATTCGGACTCCATTTGAAGTATTTCAAGCTGGGCCTGCCTTTTGTAAATGCTTTTGAAGTAAATGCAGAAGGAGGCTGCGCAAGCTATGGTGAGAAAAAGGCCAAATGCAAGCAGGTAAGGCGTTACATCGTTTTCTGGTTTGAGGAAAAAAAGGGCACGCTCTGTGGCAAGCTGGGTTTTTGCTGCCTCTTCCCCATATCTTGTTTTAAGCCTTTCAAAGTAGGGGCCGTCGTCATCAAACCAGTTGGGTGGCCTTGACTCTTTTGCAAGAACCTCATCAACGGTTTTGTCGTGTGGAAGCAGCTGGAATTCCCCTTCAGGAATCATGGATTTTGGCGGAATGCCCTGGTTTGATAAAACAAGGCTTCCTACAAAGCCTATTACAAGAATGGCTGCGATTACTACGCGCATGTCAACGGGTTTTTTGTTCAAAAGCATTGTGTTCTTTCCAGGCAGGCCAGGAAAATCATCAGGAATTTCAGGAATGTTTTGGGTCGGCGGCCTCCTGTTTATGACGTCGCGAGCAAAAAGGAATGTTACTGCAGGGATTATTATTACGTAAAGGAGTACCAGTATTTCAGGGGTGGCCATCGCCTGCCCTGAAAAAGCCGAGCCAACCGGCAGAACGATTATCAGAATGAGGGGCAAGAGAACCCCCATGTAGAAAAGCAGGACACTTGGCTGGGAAAGCTCTCGTGCATATTGTTCCATTTTGCCGCGTATTGAGTCAAGGATTGAAACCATTGTGGCGTCAAGCAGCTGGTAGCGCTTTGCTTCAGTGTTTTCAAGAACCGATGCACGGATTCTCATCAGGGCTTGCTTGAATTCTTCGCTGTATTTTCCCCAACGGTAGGCCAAAACGTCCAGTGCTTCGCTTACAGTTCCTTGAACTCCAAGCTGCACGTCCCACAAAAGCCTTTTGAAGTCCTCTGAAATTTTTCCTGTTCCATGTTCGGCAGAAAACTCGACTGCCTTTTCAAGGTTTGGCACCAGCTTCATTGACATGATCATGTAGCCAACCATTTCAGGCACATAGGTCAAGGCCTTGGTTTTTTCCTTTTCGGCGGCACCAATAGGATAGTTTTGGACAAAGGTTGTCAAAACAACTGCAATAAGGATGAATGGAAGCAGGGTGTAAACTATTACAAGCTCTTGGCCAACAAGGCCTCCGATAAGGCCTCCAATAGGGGTAACGAAGCTTAACACAGAGATAACCATCCCCACTGCCAGCGAAAGGAACAAGGCAAACTTGCTTGCTGCAGAAAGCTCTTCTGCTGAAAGACCCCAGCCAAGGAAGTTTATTGCTTCCTCATGCTTTTGGTCAAATTTTGCTCCCTCGCCCAAAGAGGGGAACCTTTCGTGAACCGCTTTGCAGAAGTTTACAAAAGGGGTTTCGGTTCTTTTCACCAGGGTTTCTTCAAGGCCCTTTTCCTGCGCAGGCATTGTTATGTCCTTGTACCACGAACCCGGACCCAAATCCGAAGAAGCTTTTCTGCGCCTTTTCGCCATCTCAAAACCTACTTTTTCCTAAACCGCTTCATAAAAGTGTTGTTCACCCAGTACTTCCACTTGCCAAGCACTTCCCCATAGTCAATGCTTCCGCCTTGCTCAATCTGTTCCTCTTTGAGGAGAATGAGCTTGTTCCTGCAAAAGCTCGTGTTTTCGGCTTCCAAAAGCATAGGCAAATTGTGCTTGTTCTTGAGTTCAACCAAAAAGCTTTTTGCTTCAGCCCTCATTCTGATATCCTGCCACATTTCCTTCATTGTAAGGCCGCTTGTTCGGCCAATTTTTTCAAACAGCTCCGACTCCTTAAGATTGTCTTCCAATAACTCGAGCTTGTCCTTTCTTGCATCGTAGAGCATTAGGTCGAGAAGGCCGCCCTCCCTTTCAGGGTCCTCAGACCAGTGCTTTTTCACTTCCGTAAACTGGACAACACGCTTATGCCTTTTCAGGGAACCGGCAAACCTTATTGGCCTGGCTACAACAACCAGGTCAGTGGCCTTAAAGGACGTGTTTGGCACATCCAAGTCGTTTACCACACGGTCCCAGACACTGTAAGCGGAATCGCCGTGCACGGTTCCAATAACGATGTTTCCCGCCGCGCCAATTCGCATGGCTTCATACAAGACCTTTGCCTCCTTGGAACGGATTTCTCCAACAATCAAAGCAGAATCGCCAAGCCTTAAAGCAGTTCTCAGGGCTTCTTCCGGCGACACCTCTGTCTCGGTTTTTGAAACGCTTATCGGAGACCGTGTCTTAAGCCTTTGAACGTTAAAGCCAACCTTTTTCATGTATGGAACAGGCAACTCCAAAGTGTCTTCCTGTACGATGACACGGCTGTTTTGTGGAATCTCAAGCATGCAGCTTCCAAGCAAAGAGGTTTTTCCAGAACCGCGGGAGCCGGTGATAAGCATTGTGGCCTGCATGTCAATGAAAAAGGAAAGAAGCCCTGCAGCAAGCGGAGTCAAAAAGTCAACGTCAATGAACTGGGGCAAAGTCCAAGGCGTTATCTTGTGCAGGCGAAAGGCAAAAGCGCTTCCATCAGGCGACAAAGGCGGCCCAATTATTGCAACCCTGCTTTCCAAGTCAGGCAAGTCAAAGTCTAGGACAGGGTGGGCCTCATCAAAAGGCCTTCCGGACATTGCACGCATTTTGCTGATAAGGGAGTTGGCTTCCCCTTCAGTGTAAAGGATGTTGGTCTGGCACTGCCCAAAATCAGAGTGAACAACATACAACGGCTTTTGGCCGATTGGGCTGTCCAGGTAAATGTCTGTAAGGCTGCGGTCGCTTAAAAGCACTTCCAAAATGCCGTAGCCAACGGTGTAACGTGCAACAATCGAAGCAAGCTCTGTTATCTCGTCCGGCTCAAGCCTTATGTTGTTCTGCTTTGCAACATCCTTGATGGTTGACTCGTAAAGCCTTTCAAAGTAACGGCGGCTTTTTGCAACCGTGCTTAAACTTGTTTTTCCAGGCCTGTAGCCTGAAACGATTTCCCTGGTTTTGCTTAAAACAAAGTACTTTTCAGGGCTCAAAGTGTATTCCGGCGGGTTAATGAAATAAAGGTTTTCGGTTCGGGTAGGATGCTTAAAAAGCTGCACAGTGGACTTCTTTATAGTGTACTCGTCCAACAGCTCCAAGGACTCCATTTCCTTGAACATCAGCCTTGAGCCAATGAAAGAAGGCTTTACGTCAGCCTCAAAAATGCCGTGGTAAAGCTGGGCAGTTTCAGGAATCTGCCTAAGCTTTGAAAGGTATTTTGTTGTCCTTGAAATAAGCTCTGTTTCATCAAAACGCTGCTTTAAGTAAGCCAGGGTCTCAAAATAGGGGGCAGAGCAATCCACATACTTTTTTCCCTGAGAATCTGACTTGGATTTTTCAATCTTTATCTCCTTCAAAAGCGTTAAGTAAGCAAGAATCGGGTCAAAGGCAATAAGGTCGTGGGCAATCTTAACCAAAGTGTCATGCCTTTCAGAAAAATACTGCTCGCATTCCTTGCCAGCTTGCCCCAAATGCTTGTAGCTCCAAACGCTTTCCACATTGAATTTCTGCCTCAAAGACGCAACCTCTGCCAAAAGCTTTGTCTGCTCTTCAGCATAAACCCTTTCATAGACCTCACTCAAAACAAGCAGGTCTGCCTCCACCTCCCCCAAAACAGAGATGATATGGTAACGGCAATGCAAATCATCTGCAACACTGGCACCATAAGGGCAGTCCTTGCAGGCAAAAATCAAATGGCGCCTGCCTGCCTCCTCCTTTACTAAGTAATCGCCTACCTTTAAGCCGCCAATCTCCATCAAACCACCGCTTCACCAAAAACAAGGAAGCCAACAATAAAAAGCATTAACTTATATTTATTGCTTAGGGGGCCAAAAAAATCAGCGGAAAAAGCCAAGAAAAAAGGCCCCGCAAGGCATATATAGAAAAAAAGCATTGTTAGTAAAGGGAAAGCAATGGAAGCCAAAATTTTTGCAATTGCAGCGCTAAGCACCTTCATTTTAATTCCGGCAACCCTAGCCATCTCAGAAACCATTCCGGTTCAAGGCAAGCTAACAGACACACAAGGAAACGCCCTAA